>CAZBMS010000063.1:0-8112 GCA_964493125.1 uncultured Dehalococcoidia bacterium
AACCTGCAGCCCGGGTAACGGAATACGTGATGGCACCGGCAGACGGACAGATCGTGGAGATAGGCAGATTCCCCCGTGATTCATCCCCAAGATTTGATCCTTCAATAACAGTTCCGGATTACCGAATGGTTATTATGCACTCCTGTGCCTTCTTTACTATCTTTATTCACCTCGGTGAATTAGCACCAGAGATTATGGAACAGACAGGTCCAATCCCTCTTGGCACCCAATGGTTTTCAAGCAGAAGCGGGCCTATCGAAATCAAAGCAGGTGACCCGCTGTCCAAAACAAATGGTAGTGATGGCCTAGACTGGAGTGTCCACGATGCAGAGATCCGACTCCCTGGATTTATTAAACCGGACCACTACATTGGAGAGCCTTGGAAGATACACACAGTAGACCCATTCCAGTACTACAAAGAGCCTTTGAGATCCCAACTACTCTCAACGGTAGTCAGGAAAGCGGAACCTAGAGCAGGTAAAATAGATTACGACGTTGAAGGTAAAATAGTCGGGAACTGGTTCCTTGAGGGCACAAACGATTACCGCGGCAACACAAACGACTCTGCATACTGGAAGGGACATCTAACTCTAGCGTACGGATACATTGATCCTACTCAGATACGTATCTCGCTAGGTTTCGATTCAGGTATAGATGACCAACAATTGTGTAACGTATGTTTCGGTGCGTATGGAGTTCGAGACAACAAACCTGATCCTGCCTCGATAGGTCCTGATGACGGCCTGGTAAAATATGAGTTGATGTCCAGGCAAGGACCGAATCATGAACAGGTCGGAGACACATCCCTCGGAACTTTCCTTGTTCAACATCTTGGTAACAGGACCTTAAAGGTAGAATTCCTGTTAGGTAAGACTCCGGATCAGGTAGCAGAGTTTTCAGCTGATGCAAAAATATATAAGCGGTAGTGAACAATCTAGGCATTAGGATACTGGAGATCTAGGCCTAAGAACTATCCGGTAACTTACCGAGAAGCGCATCACTTGCAATGATTTTTACTTCTCCGGAGAAGTCTGCACCCGATATCCATTCAATATATTCGGGGTCAGAGACAACGATCTCTTCAAGAGGCCTGTTACGGTACTTCCCAAACCCCAATGCCGCTTTACCTTCGATCCAGATAAATTTGCCATCCGAGTCTATTCGCTCAGGTTCGTTACCGTAAAAAAATTCATGCAACCCTTTCACGTCGCGAGGAAGTTCCGGATAGTACGCCATTTGGGCATCCAGGATTTCAGCTGTAGCTTTTATATCTGCTGATGATGAATGTGCCTCTTCGAGCTCTTTACCACAGTACTTTAAGTAAGCTGCAGCAAGATCTCGTCGCTCGAAATGATGAAAGATAGCCATCGCATCTACAATCTTGGCACCATCCAATGAAAACTCCACGTTTGCACGTCTAAATTCCGACTCGAGCATAGGCAGATCGAATCGCTTTGCATTGAATCCAGCGAAGTCGCATCCATCTATAAACTCTCTAAGGCTTCTTGCATACTGCGTAAACGGAGGTTCGTGTAATACATCCTCATCAGTAATTCCGTGAACAGCAGTAGCACCGGCCGGGATAGAAACACCTGGGTTAATGCGCTTGCTTCGAATCTCCTCTGTCCCGTCGGGATATCTTTTAAGTACCGTGAGTTCCACAATTCGATCCAGCCCCGGATTTAACCCCGTAGTCTCGAGATCAACGAACAGAATAGGCTTTTCAAGTATGAGTTCTGACATAACTTAATCTCTTACCAAAAATTTTCCTGAGTATATAACAGTATTAACACGGGGCTAAAGGAAAAATCATGAGAAATGAGTGGTAAATGTGGGCCGTGTGGGATTCGAACCCACGACACGCGGATTAAAAGTCCGCTGCTCTGCCAACTGAGCTAACGGCCCAAGGGATTAAACGAGAGGGTCTGATTCGTCTATCTGGTCCACAGGCATTTTACAACAACCAATATTAGACCATTATAACGGCAACCTAGTAAAGCACCGCTATCCTACTGGAGTCTTTCGTTGATTATCGAACCAAGTGTTTCATGGTTTTGCGAACCGATCATGGTGGTCTTTCCTTCCTTAGGAGTCAGAAGGACACCCTTGTTTCCGGACACATTATATGCCTTCCCCTTCCAGCCGTATCTGATCCCCCATCCCCCATATTCCCTAATGGGACGGTAAGTAACCGCCTCAGCCTTTTCAATCTCATCAAAGCTGAACACAACCCACTTCCTATGAAAAGGCCTGAACCTGATGCAGACACCGACGTTTGTGACGATGGTATCCAAGCCTATGTAGTACATGAACCAAGAAAATCCAACACCAAGTAACCCCGATATAATCAGTATCCAGGGATCACCGGATGGGGAGCCCAAAATAATGTCTCTAATAATCAACCAACAACCACTGATTGGAGTGCCGATTAAGATAATCCACATCCACCACTGCCGAAATCTCTGTTTTTCAGAATAAATTATTTCATTTGATCCCATCTATACCTCAAACACATGCGAGATTCTGAGCTACTATATCGCTTAACCTAGATGCACTTATACCAGAAACGTCATCGAGAGCTGCAACAGATTTGAGAGGGCGCATTTTAAGAAATACTATAAGCCCATGTCAAAAGTAGGCAGGAAATTGAAGCTAACTCGTGAAAAAGAGGACGTAATTGCTACTGCTGTCAGACAGGGTGGTTTCCTCTATGAGGCTGCTTAAACCGCACCCCAAGCTTCAAGTGCCCTTACCAGAATTGGAAACTTCTCTTCAGCCTCTAACGGCGCCGCCTCACACAAGGCTGAAAAAGTGCAAAACGCTTCGTGATAACCCAGTGATTTCTTCCGCTCGGCCTTTAGGTAAGTCGGATGGACAGTGTTTATTAGTAGGGTTTCTCCTTCCATCCAGCTCATTTCGCTGCCAGGATAATTCACTCTCTCAATACGGGGGCCAAATCTAACCGTCCTACGGCTACGCTTCGCTTTCCTAGGACCCTGTTTTTCCGGGTTGAGCACCTCTCCATCCTGATCACCGGGATAAACCGGCACTCCATCACCACCGCCCTCCCCTGGCATGAGGCCTCTGATTAACTGCATGCCCGCCTCGAGTGCCGCGGGTTCTCCGTTGGTATCGGGCCGAGCAACAATTTGCCCAAAATGGCCCGAATAAAGGAATCTTAATTCCGGCAAACGGTTTATTACGGTAGCAATCTCTCTTTCTAGCGTGGGCGACACTCTTTCGCGTTTAGCAACTTCACGTGACTCACCTATATCTTTAAGCCATGTAATCAACTTTTCCTGAAGGTGACGGATGACTTTCTTAACTTCCTGTCCCTCTTTGCCGTCTTCCTTAAAGCTCTGTTTATTCATAGTGAGAGAGGATACAAGTTGGGGTGCCTCAAACCAGACAGTTAAACATTCCGGATTTTTAGCAACTGGTCCCAGTAAATCGCTAACCCTCTGGATCATCTTCCCATATGTGGTTAGATGGATGCCCCATTCATCCAATGGCTTTTTTGCTAGAATGAATACTCCACGGCCCAACCGCTTCCCGCCTACAAGTACTTCTATCTCTTCTCTGATCTTTATGTTCTTTTGATCCACGGGATGTTTTCGTGTTAACTTTTCACCGTTCACATATAGGGCAATGCCACGAGGATAAATATTGTCCCATCGATATATCTCCGATATGAACGGGTCCAGTAACGATCCGAAATTTGCCTGAATACATTGGATCAAGAACTCTGTATCCAGTAGTTTGGAATCCGGCTTAAGGAACAGGGTGACTGCAGTGCCATTGCTATTAAGCTGACTTGGATTAATCTCATGCCATTCTAGTTCATCGCCTACCCACTTCCATTCGGAAGAGCCTCGGTATGAATCCGAGTTGGTTTCAGTCACGACTTTTTCGGTTATAAGATGTCCCAGCTTGGCACCCAAACCTGCAAATCCTATACCGCTCCCTTTAAGCTTCAGGCTGGCTGCAATGTCATGATAGCTATTGAAGTCCACCTGACTCATGCCCTCTCCATCATCCTTAACGGTTAAAGACGAGGTTCCCAGGTCTACTTCAAATCTGATCTCTTTACATTTCGCATCAAGTGAATTGGCTACTAGTTCAACCAGCACCGCCTCTTCCTTAGAATATGTATAAGCATCTCCCAAATCCTCCAGGAGATGCCTGAAATTGATCTTACTTTTCACGATTTACCCCTCCAATCCACAGGAAACTCCTCTACAACCCCAGATTCACCCTCAAACTACTCTCAAGACTCTGTGCATCCCTTTCAGAGAGGCTACCGAGCTTACGATCAATCGCATCAGGATTTACGGTTAGCAAAACCCCCGTTCCCAGTGATCCCCGAATCAGCCCCGCTTCGTTCCAGTCCCGGATGACCGTGTCACCAAGAGAGGGCCTCTTATCTGCGCTGGTTATTAGCGCTAAAAGAAGCTGTCCGCGACCTTGCTGGTATGTTTCGGAACTTACGACCACCGCAGGCCTTAAACCCGCATGTGTTGCAGTTAAAGACCTGTAATAGACAAGAACTACGTCACCCCTACTATAGTCGGTCATATTTGGCGTCCTCTTCGTTGTCCCAGACTTGTGACACTGCAGGCCGGTCTGCCTGGTCAAAAGCCATACCGCTTCTCTTGCCCCTAACCCACTCTTCCACGCTTTCAGCGGCAAATCTTAGCCTGTCTCCCATGTAACGGGCACCTAAAACGCCTCTCTGTCCCCAGGCTTGAACTGTCCTTAAGGAGACGTCGAGCCTTCTTGCAACCTCTCCGCTAGATAACCAGGCCTTTCTACGGATATAGAAGTTACGGCCTGAGATATTTCGCTCAATCAGGCGGCCTGAAAGGTGTTCCATGACCTCTTCAAAGGAGGGTTTGCCCTCTTCGTCTACCGCTTCGTAGGCAGAGCGAAGTTCGGATTCATCTACAGCTTCCTCTTCCGGCACAACTTCCAGTATCGCCTGGTGAACCCAGCCTACATTACCCATTTCAAAGTCTGCTGCACTTATGCGCATGATGCGCTCCTTGCGTAATTTGCGTATATTTTACGCCTATATATCGAGAATGTCAATTGCGTTTTGCGGCTTTTGCGCGTTAATGTAAATTCATTGGTTTAATCAAAATAGCTATGTTGCAGCCTAGTTGCTATACTCCTGATTACCGTTCCATCTAAAACGTCCAGTGAATCGCCACAATGCCCGGAGTTGCATACATTAGATGACACTGCCTCAAAGCCTTAACATGACCTCTTCTCACAAATGGTGGGTGTTCACAGCGGTATCAATTGGGCATTTCGTGTCAGTTATGGATCAGACTGGCCTGACGGTTGCGATTCCACCGATATCTAACCACTTCAATGCCACTATTCCCGCGGTACAGTGGGTTGTACTGGGCTATATCCTGAGCATCAGCGCGCTACTCCTGCCTATGGGACGTCTTGCTGACCTGGTCGGACGGAAAAGTATCTATATCCTTGGATTTGTAATATTTACCGCTGGGGCTGCGATAGCTAGCTTTTCTCCTAACCTGGGAGTCCTAATCGCCCTCAGAATGACTCAGGGAGTAGGGACAGCCATGATCCAGGCAACGAGCATGGCTATCGTCATAAGCACTTTCCCTAATGAGCAGAGAGGTCGTGCAATCGGGCTCATAATAACTGTTGTAGGACTTGGTGCAATCGTCGGACCGGTTGTTGCAGGAACGATGGTAGGGAGTTTTGGCTGGCCATCAATTTTTCTTTTGAGTGTGCCCCTTGGCATCATATCCGTATCAATTGCTGTACTGGTTTTGAAGCAAGGAGAGGGGCAGGAAGCACCAACCAGCGGCCTTATGGACTTCGATTTTGCAGGAGCAACCCTCTCAACAGCTGCGATGGTAGGGTTTTTAGTAATCCTTACTTTCGGCCAGCAAGTGGGCTGGACCTCGTCAATTATAGTCATTGGTTCAGCCGGGGTCGTAGCACTTAGCCTCGGATTTATATTCTGGGAAACCAGAGCAAGCGATCCCCTGATGCCATTGAGCCTTTTCAAGAAAGCTCGGTTTTCGTTCGGGGCCACTGCCAGTTTCCTATCCTTTATGTCTAGTACAACTATATTCTTCCTAATGCCGTTCTTTCTTCAGGAGGTTCAGGGTTACACGCCGGGTCAAACAGGGTTGATATTAATTACCAGTGCGATATGCATGGCTACAGTGGGTCCGATGGCCGGCCGATTATCGGACCGCTTCGGATCCAAACTATTTACGATAACAGGACTTTCTCTTTCTACGACCGGATTTATTCTCTTCTCTCAGTTAAATCAGTCAACTTCCCTACTAATCGTTATAGTCGGGTTACTGCTTTCTGGGAGTGGAATGGCTATGTTCTCTTCGCCAAATTCCAGTTCCATTCTGGGCAGTGTTGACCGGGCACGTTACGGGGTAACCACTGCTTTCCTTAACCTCATACGAAACTCAGGAAACATAACCGGCCTTGCTCTAGCCACCACCATTGTCACCGCGACTATGGCATCCGCCGGATTTGAGCCTTCACTCTCAGCAGTATCTGCTGAAGGTGGCGGGGTCACTATCGCCTTTACACGCGGCCTTGGATTTGCGTTCATAGTCGCTGCAGGACTGAGTGGCACTGCTCTTATCCTTACTGCCACTCACAAGCAACCAACCCGCCAAGCCTGATATGACACAGTTACACAAAATATCCGGTATCTAATCCCCGCCACAAAAACCTGGATGCTAGAGTGCGATACGGGCTCCACTTAGCCGCAAATACTATAAGCTCAGTATCCGACACATCCTTCTCTAAAGAATATAGCTTTATCATGGCCGTCCTGATACCCCAGTCCTTAACCGGAAATACATCCTCTCTATCCATCTGGAACATCAGGAACATTTCAGCAGTCCATCTACCTATGCCGCGAAGCTTTTGAAGCTCAGAAATGGCCTCTTCATCATCCTTTTCATATAACGAACTGAGATTTATATCCCCGTTCATTACTGACTGGGCAATACCCTGAATATATGAGATCTTGGATCCGGACAGGCCGATAGCCCGTAACTCCTCGAAAGACATGGCTGCCATAGATTCCGGCGTTATACCTGAATCTCTCAACGAATCTGAAAGTCTCGCGAATATTGCCCCCGCACTCTTTGTGCTCAGTTGCTGCGACACTACAGAACTAACCAAAGACTCATAATCGGTCGTTTTGGGTTCTTCATTCGAACCCTGTCCACTATCTAGTACGTGAGTTATTAAACGACTGAGTAAATTGTCGCTTTGCTTAAGATACTCAACCGGATCCACTCTTGCTTAATACCAATCTCTATAAAAGGTCTCATAAGGTACATATGGAGGATTCGCAAGGTGAGGTACCGGTAGTTCCACCGGCCCTGACTCCCTGGAAGGAAGATACACGGCAACTGTACCTTGCATCTGAACCTCGCCAAGCTGATTACTTCCTTCCAGCTTCAGCCCAATAACGTTGTACTCATGCGTTCCGGGTATACCACCAGGCTCACTGTCTCCTTCCTGCACCTCTTTGAACTTTTTCATGACTTCAGCGGTGTAATATGTCGCGTCACCATAGTAAAGTGGCTTTCTCAAGGCACACTGGAACCGTCGTACAAACCCATCATCTCCCATCCAGTCAGTAAACAACCTGTTAGCTGCTTGGGTACGCCTTACACCGGAATCGAATGGTAACGGCTGACCTCGGAAAGGAGCCGTGATCGCATCCGCGTGCTCATCGCGCGGCCCCCACGGCCAGCGTGTAATAGGATGAGTTCCTGACTCGTTGGCACCAAATCTCTTCTTGTGTCTGTGATATGCCCCTCCGAAATCTACTCCTTCGTAAGTCAGGTCGTCACCTTCGTTATACTGCTTGGGACCCTGGGTTTGAGCAGCAACTACGCCGCTTGAAATCTGGTCCAGCAGAGAGAATGGTGGGTGAATCAATGGCCCCAATTTTTCACCAACCTCAACATCCTCCCAGTAAAGCGTGTCAGCACCACGTCGCGTTTTTTGAGACTCCATCTTTGAGACGTATTCTTTAACCTGTTCCGGGGTAGCTTCAGAAGCACCCCGTTCGTACATAAGCTTTTC
>CAZBMS010000064.1:0-7921 GCA_964493125.1 uncultured Dehalococcoidia bacterium
CCCCATTTCGCAGATTGAGCACCACAATCCTCACAGACGAAAACCGTTCTAGATTTACTAATAGGCATAACTTCTACATGACCTCACGAATGTTCGTGATCCAAAGACCGACATCTAAAGTTTGGGGCGCAAACGATCAAACTTAGTTTCACTTTAAGCCAATCTACAACTTAGCTCTTAATGGTCTCTTTAGAGCACATCACACACTGCAAACAAATCTTTCTAAGTCTACTCCACAGGTGGAGCTACTGGAGCATCGACTCTAATTACTATTTCATTGTCCTGGACTTCCACATGCACGGTGTCACCAGGGCCAAATTTATCGGCCAAGTATTCCTCGGAGAGTTTATCCTCAATCTTATCTTGGATCTTTCTACGGAGGGGTCTGGCACCAAAATTAGGGTCAAAACCTGTCTCAGCGATAAGCTCTTTAGCCTCTTGAGCAACCTCCATAGAAACACCTTTTTCAAGAAGCTGTGTACCGACCTCTCTAAGCATCAATTCTACAATCTGGAGTATATGCTCCTTGCCTAAAGAATGAAAAACAACCGACGCATCTATTCTATTAAGAAACTCTGGTCTAAAGAACTTCTTTACTTCGTCAAGTACTTTATCTTTCATACGTCCGTAGGCTTCTTTCGAAGTCTTTGATTCATCATTGGAGATATTTGAGAATCCTATTTGGCTATCACGCCTAATCAAGTCTGAGCCTATGTTACTAGTCATAACAACTATAGTATTGCGGAAGTCCACCTTCCGGCCTTTCGCATCTGTTAATCTTCCGTCATCAAACAACTGCAACAAAATATTAAATACATCTGGGTGTGCCTTCTCAATTTCGTCAAGCAAGATCGCTGAGTAAGATTTCCTTCGCACCGCTTCAGTGAGTTGCCCCCCTTCGTCAAATCCAACATAGCCTGGAGGAGCACCTACTAAACGTGCGACACTGTGTCTTTCCATGAATTCTGACATGTCCAGCCGTATCATGCTATCTTCGCTACCAAACATAAACTCTGATAGAGCCCTAACCAAATAAGTCTTGCCCACCCCAGTAGGTCCAAGAAACAGAAATGCCCCAATTGGTCTCCTAGGATCTTTGAAGCCAGATCGTGCCCTACGCACTGCTTTTGCAACAGACACTATAGCCTCATCTTGACCAACCACCTTTTGATGAAGGGCTTCTTCCATCTGTAATAACCTTTGACTCTCTTCAGTCGCAAGTCTAGTTACCGGTATGCCGGTCCACATACTCGCTACCTCAGCTATCTCCTCCGCTGTAACTACTGCTTCCTTATCACCACTATTTGATTCTTCTTGCCAATCTTTCTCCAATCCCTCCAATTTCTCACGAAGGGACTTCTCTCTTTGGTGCAACTCAGCGGCATATTCGTACTGTTGCGCAGCCAACGCTTCATCTTTGTCTTTTACGACTTTATCCAAAACATTGCTTACCTCTTTCACAGAAAGAGGCATCGTAGTATGCCTTATGCGTACACGGCTGGAGGCCTCATCGACCAAATCTATAGCCTTATCAGGCAAAAACCGGTCCGATATGTATCTTGAAGACAAGTGGGCCGCAGCCTCAAGCGCTTCATCTTCTATAGTTAACTTATGATGGCTTTCATATCGCTCGCGGACCCCTTTCAATATCTCCACAGTTTCCTCTTCGGTCGGCTCTTCAACGGTTATCGGTTGAAAACGCCTCTCCAAAGCAGGGTCCCTTTCAACATACTTCCTATAATCATCAAGTGTTGTAGCCCCTATGCACTGAAGCTCACCGCGAGCCAACGAAGGCTTAAGGATATTTGCTGCATCTACAGCACCCTCAGCGGCCCCAGCACCAACCATCGTGTGCATTTCATCAATAAAAAGTATGCAGTTACCTGAGGACTTAATCTCCTCAATTATCTTCTTCAAACGCTCTTCAAATTCGCCACGATATTTAGTGCCCGCAACCAGAACTCCCATATCTAACGTAACCAGACGGCGCTTCTGTAACGTTTCAGGAACCTCTCCTTTATTTATCTGCTGTGCAATCGCTTCAACAATCGCCGTCTTACCAACACCAGGCTCTCCAACCAACACGGGGTTGTTTTTGGTCCTCCGGCTAAGAATCTGAATTACCCGTTGTATCTCTTTATTCCTACCAACTACTGGGTCCAGCTTGTCCTCTCTAGATAAATTAGTTAAATCTATTCCTAACTGATCTAGGGTCGGGGTCTTACTGCTAGCACGTCCACTACCTTGCGATCCTGCTGATAAACTCTGACTTAAAATCCGGCTCGTACCCGCTCTAACTTTCTCCAAACTTACTCCAAGGCTTTCCAGTACTCCCGCTGCAACACCCTCTCCTTCTCGCATTAAGCCAATAAGCAAATGTTCAGTGCCTATGTAATGGTTGCTGTGCCTTCTAGCCTCGTCTACCGCAAGTTCAATAACCTTCTTTGCTCTAGGGGTTAGTCCTATTTCTCCTCCTGAAGCACGCTCGCCTCTACCTATAATAAACTCAACCGCGGAGCGGACCTTCGGTAACTCGATTGACAAACTTGAAAGCACCCTAGCCGCAACTCCGTCTGCCTCTCTAACCAAGCCCAACAGTATATGCTCAGTTCCAATGTAATTGTGATTGAATCTTTGAGCCTCTTCCTGTGCTAGCGACAAAACTCTTCTTGCGCGTTCCGAAAATTTCTCAAATCTACTTGACATTAAACAGCTCCATAATCATGGATAAAATTTCTTTGACAGTTATTCCCCAAACGACCATGACCCACCTTCGACAAGCTCGCCCTGAGTCTGCTTAAGACTAAGGCCAAGTCGACGCCGTTCAGGTTCAATATTAATTATCTTGAGGCTAACGGTATCGCCCTCGCTTACTACCTCTTTAGGATGCTTAATAACCTGATGTGCTAATTCAGAAATATGAATTAGCCCTTCTATATTACCTTGAATTCGTGCAAAGGCACCAAAATCCGTGAGCCTAGTGACAACAGCTTCTACAACTTGGCCGATTGAGTAGTTATCCGCAGCCACTTGCCAAGGTTCGGGGGACAATCTACGCAAACTTAAAGCAATTTTTCGACTTTCCTGATCAACCTTTAATATATACACTTCGATTTCAGCCCCAACTGTGACCAGATCAGAAGGTGACTGCACCTGATCCCAAGACATCTCCGATATATGTATGAGCCCATCGGCTCCTCCGAGGTCCACGAACGCACCAAAGGCTGAAACTCCAGATACAACTCCTTTCCTAACTTCACCCTCATTCAATTCTTTTAGAAGTCTATCTTTCTCCCTATCTCTTACATGTTGAAGTGCCTGTTTTTCAGAAAGAACAATTCTATTTCGTTGTTTGTCGAGTTCCAGAAGTTGCAATTTAATAGTTTCGCCAACTCTCTGGGCGAGAATATCCTCTTGTGATAATTCAGACGTCCTATTGTTAGGTGCCAACTGAGAAAGCGGCACAAAACCTTGTATTCCCTCTACATCTACTACAGCTCCGCCTTTGTTAAATCCTCGCACTTTACCTTCGAGGAATTCGCCAGATTCCAAATGCCCCTGCAATACCTTCCATCCCTGCTCGCCACGCGCTTTATCTATGGATAGGATCGCACTATGTTCTTCGCTGTCTGATCGCAGTACGTACACATACACTTCATCACCAATTTGGAGTTCCTCCATTTGTTCTGGAGAAATAGTGCTCATCTCTCTTAACGGGACGAAACCCTCCGACTTGTGGCCAACATTCACTAATAAGCCGTCCTGACCCACACGCATGACTTCGCCTGTGACCAAATCACCCCGTCGCAACTCCTTGAAGGATGGGGATTGCTCTAGCAACCTGGCCATCTCCGGCTGAGAAGACTGTGAAGCTCGTTCGATTGAGGAAGACAATTTAGGTAACACCACTTTCTAAACGATTGTATGCCCGCGCGATCAATTATAGTCGCCTACATCTGTAGCTGTAAACAAAATCAGCTACCCTTAAACATATTATCGTATTCTTGGATCAAGACACCATTAATTTACCAGAAGGAGTTGTTCAAAGAAAGTAATTACTAGGTTGAATGAAAAAAAGAGGTCACCTGAAGGTTTTAAAATCCCAAAAAAAAGCCCCTGGCGATGGCTTATTTTCCCATGCCCTCGCGAGCAAAGTATCGTCAGCGCTGGGGCGTTTCACTTCCGTGTTCGGGATGGGAACGGGTGGTGCCACCCCGCTCTAATCACCAGGGAGCATCCAACAGAATACCAATTCTTCAACCAACAAGCAATAACACTCAAGTTCGCATCAGCATCAGTGGACAAATTACAAAATGCTCCGATATACTTGCGCCAATCTCAAGCAGTGTTCGTTTGAAACACAAGGGGGTGATGCCTATGAGTAGTTATAGACGTAGTTTAGCACAGGCCAATCTGGAGATTAGTCCAGCTTGAAGGTAGAGAGGGCCCGGAATTTCCGGGCCCTCTCTACGTTTAAGGTCAAAATTCAAACTGCCTGCGTGTTATAATCATACACCGATGCCACAGCATAGAAACCAAGACGCAATTAGGCTAGAGCAAATTTCACTCTACGGGTTTCACGGAGTACATCCAAATGAACGCTCCGTAAAGCAGCAATTCATCATAGACCTCGAAGTTACTGTTGATCTAACTAAGCCCGCATCTTCTGACAACCTTGAAGACACGATCAGCTACGAGGATCTATACCTAGCAGTTAAGGACATAGTTGAGAACCAAACATTTAACTTGATAGAGGCTATGGCCGAAGCTATAACAAGATCCGTCCTAACCTCATTCCCAACAACGGCAGTCCGCACGCGAGTAAAGAAACCAGCACCACCTATAGACGGATTGGTATCAAAAGGTATGTCGGTAGAAATCTATCGCACAAAAGGCTGAAATGTCTCCTAATGCACATTTACGCTTTATACTCTTATCTGTAGCGATCGCACTGTCGCAGATTCTACTAAGCTGTAGTGCCTCAGAGGATCTAACATTAAATAAACCAAGTGTCGAACTGTCTTTAAAGCCCTTGTTGGCTTCTACAGATCTATCGCTTGGTAAGAATCGGTTAGTTTTCGGACTATTAGATTCGAGAAATACTCCTGTGATTTCAACTGGTGCAACCATGGAGCTCTTCTATTCTGATGAATCCGAAATTATTGGCAAGGGCAAAGTGTCCGCTCGCTTGACTTCTTGGCCAACTGCATTAGGTGGGGTTTTTGTTGCTAATATCGACTTTGACGCAGCTGGGGCATGGTTTGCTGAAATTTCACCTGAGGATGGTGATAGTAGCGGGGAGTTAGGCAGGTTGAATTTGATCGTTTCGGAAACTCCCAAGACTCCCAGCATCGGATCACAAGCCCCTGCAAGTTTATCTCACAAGAGCTTACAGGATTCTTCATTATCAAAGTTAACATCTGATCCTGAACCAGACCCAGGTCTTTATTCCGTGTCAATTAACGAGGCGATAAAATCCGGGAAACCTTCCCTAATCGCCTTCGTAACTCCGTCGTTTTGTAAAACAGCTACCTGTGGACCTCAATTAGAGGTGATCAAAATGCTAAGAACATCTTATAAGAATCAAGCCCATTTAATACATGCCGAAATATACTCAAACCCCGAAAAAATAAGCAGTGGCATTGAGACCGCATCACTTTCACCCACCGTCAAGGAATGGAACCTACCAAGCGAACCTTGGGTATTCGTAATAGACTCGGGCGGACGAATATCGGGGAAATTCGAGGGGTATGCATCTTTTGAAGAAATCTCTGAGCAACTCCAGAAAGTTATTTAACGAACATCTTCAATGCTTATAGCTATTAATACATCATCATACTCATAGTATCGAACCAAAACAGGCTGACCCAACAACATATGATCCCTCAAATGAGAAGGCGTTACCGCAATACCGGTAGATAAATCGAACATGCCCGTTTCCGCAGCAAAATGGATCGTGTCACCATCGCTTCTATTCAATGTGAAGGACCTTATTTCCGTGACCGACCGCACCTCTACACTCGTTACATATCCCTCAACAGGCCCAAGGGTAGACGAGCAGTTAACCAAAAACACAATCAAGAATGAGCAAACCATCAACCTGATTACCATGCGATAGTTTTACAATCTCTAATTAACAACATGCAAGTATATTAGCCGATTATTAAATCTTTTCCCCGTGAAGCTTTCAAAGTTTCTGATAACATGTCCACGTCTTCAGATTAGGATTTGGGGGTGGGCTACATGACCAATTTAATTCCGCAGCTCAGTGAGGGAGAACAAACCGTCTTCTTCAAATCAGGGGGAGAATGGTGTTATCTAAGAACACCTAGTGATTACACCCTGTCTGGCAAGCCTGTGCCTTGTGTAATTCAGTGTCACGGGAATAGCGGCTTTGTAAACGACGGTGATTATTCTATATCTAGCTCAGACTCACTAGACGAACATGGTAAAAGCATCTTTATTCGAACGCTGGTAGACGCAGGAATAGCTGTGGCGGGGTCACATGCTAGGGGTAGCGCATGGGGCAGGCCGGACGCAGTTGCAGCCTATGCAGCACTATTCAATACCCTAATCGACGAAGCGAACGTCGATTCGAATAAGATAGGAATGCTAGGTGGTGGGTTGGGAGGATCCGCCTTATGGAGTGCAGTAACTGGCCCATTAATCGGCAAAATTAAAGCTGTGGGACTCCAACAAGCAACCCTAAACTTTGAGAGTGTAATTCGAGCCCACAAGTTCAAAGGAGATCTACTAGATGCCTGGGGTATCCCTGCAGAAGCAGATGATGAACTTGCTATAGCTACACTGCGAAACAATAACCCTCTCGAACGGACCCGCCTACTTATTCTGCAACACGGTGATGCCGCAGGCCAAATGTTGCCAGAAGTAGGCTTTTTCCACGGAGAGCAGGACGAAAACATGCTTTATGAAGGCAATGCCGTAGCTCTAGCAAATGTACTGAAAACTTGTCGAGCTAAGTACAAACTTTATAAGTATGAGGGCCTTGGGCACGAAACTTACGCAACTGGAAAACCCATTGCTGAAGATATTAGAGGCTTTTTCCAAGAAGCCTTAAATACCAACAAGGAGTAATTGTCATGACTGAAAGGGATTTCGTTGGATATGGGAGCACCCCACCTAAATTCGAGTGGCCCAATAAGGCTAAAATAGCCGTTTCGGTTGTTGTGAACTACGAAGAGGGATCTGAATATTCAATCTTAGATGGTGACGCTAGCGGTGAGTCTATGGGTGAGGCACCATCACCAGTCCCCGCAGGTCAGCGCGATCTGGCTAATGAATCGTTCTTCGAGTACGGAAGCAGAGCGGGAATATGGCGTATTTTACGCATACTCAGACAGTCGGAGATAACAGGAACCTTCTATGCCTGCGCATTAGCATTAGAAAGGAACAAAGAGGTAGGACCTCAGATTGTTAAGGATGGCCACGAGGTAATGGGACATGGCAACCGCTGGGAAGAATACTTCAAAATGGATCGAGACGCTGAAAGAGAGGCGATTAGACAGGCCGTTAAGTCTATCGAGGAAAGCACTGGAACCCGTCCATTAGGATGGTACACACGTTATGGCCCAAGTGTTAACACCAGGGAGTTGGTAGTGGAAGAGGGAGGGTTCGTATACGACTGCAACTCATACGCTGACGACCTGCCATTTTATACCAATGTACATGGCAAGCCTTGGTTAGTTGTACCTTACTCACTCGACATAAATGATATCAAGTTCTGGACCGGGGTCATGCCCAACCCTAGCGATTTTTATGAAACTATGAAAAACGCTTTTGACTTCCTGTACGAAGAGGGAGAAACACAACCCAAGATGATGTCCATAGGGCTTCATTGTCGGATAGTAGGAACACCAGGACGTGCAGCGGCACTAAAGAAATTCTTTGAATATGCGAAATC
>CAZBMS010000065.1:0-7874 GCA_964493125.1 uncultured Dehalococcoidia bacterium
ATTTATCCAATTTAGCAAGTTGCTCACCCTTTTTGACTTTGTCTCCCTCGCTTACAAAGATTTCAGCTACCGTCCCCACACTACCAAATGTCAAACTCTCCTTATTAGGAAATATGAGACTCCCATTAGTGGATACTTGATTGATTAGATCGCCATACTGAACAGGGTAAATTTTCTGATTACTAGCAAGCTCTACCTCATCTGTTGCAGTCAATACAGAGTAGCTTGTATAAGCCGCCGCCGCGCCTAATGCCGCAACTGCAATCAGAATCACTATTTGCCATAATTTTAGTGTTCCGAAAAATGAACTGATTATATTCATGTTAGGCTACATCTCCTATCACCCATCTCTAACATACCAATAGTTTATCAACATTCTTTAAAGAAATTCTGTGGGAATAGTAAGGGCTTCCTAAGAAATCCTCGCCCTAAAATTCAACTCGTATGAATCCAAAAACTCGAAAGCGAACTAGCCTAAGCCTAGAATTATCCCACGAAACGACTATACTGCTTTGGGAATAACAAACCCATTTCACAAAATCCGATGAAAAACCAACCTGTTCCCAATAAACCCTATCTATATTATACCTCAGCCAAACCTATAAAGATGTCAAAAGGTAGCAGAACTTGCTCTCTATAAGACCATTCCGGATTCGTATCTTTTACGGATGGTGGATTGTTGGTGGCGGCGCAATAGTTATGGCTTTGGGGGGTGGAATAAACTTCTACGGCTTTTCGGCCTTCTTCGTACCTCTATCCGAAGAGTTTGGCTGGAGTAGAAGTGTTTTGTCTGGCGTCTTTGCATTATCAAGACTCGAAGGGGGCCTTTTAGGACCTGTTGAAGGATGGTTAATAGATCGCTTTGGTCCCAGGAAATTAATGTTAATAGGCATACCCTTAATGGGATTTGGATTTATCCTTCTTAGCCAAGTTAATTCACTCTTCACGCTCTATGTAGTCTATATACTGGCCATCACGTTTGGAGGAGGTTTGGGAACATTTGCGCCGGCAGGGGCGGCGGTGGCCAATTGGTTTGTAAAAAAACGCGGGACGGCGCTGGGCGTAATAATGTCAGGAGTTGCCATAGGCGGTGGCCTTCTATTGCCCCTTATAGGGTGGTGGATAACCAGATTTGGTTGGCGACATGCAGCCGTAGCTGCGGGTATATTCATTATAGCTCTAGGAATTCCTATAGCATCTATTATGCGCCACAGGCCGGAACAATACGGGCAACTTCCGGATGGCGAACAGGCATCAAATGAAACTGATGATTCAACCACCGAAGAAGAACTAAATACCGCCAATTCTAACCCTGCTCCCCCTCTAGAATTCACCGCTAGGGAAGCCATCAAAACATCGGCTTTTTGGTTCTTGGGAGCCTCGCTATCCGTCAGATCCTTGACGACTACAGGCATAACTATTCATTTCGTCGCAATGATGGTAGACCGGGGGTTCTCACTGACTCTAGGGAGCACGCTGCTTGGACTGGTAGCAATGATAAGCGTCATTGGAAGAGTAGGATTGCCGTCAATCGGGGATAAGCTAGATAAACGGTATCTAATGGCAATCACATATGTGGCGATGGGGTTATCCATGTTAGGCATGGCCTACGCACAAAGTATGCTTTGGGTTTTCATTCTGCTGTTCATATACTCAGTAACGTACGGCGGAATAATCGTTTTGCCATTGGCTCTACAAGCTGAATATTTTGGGAGATACTCATTCGCTACCGTAAGGGGAGTAATGAACACTGTTCAAACTTCTGGAATGTTGGCAGGCCCAATATTCGCAGGCGTAGTTTATGACCTAACCAAAAGTTATGATATCGCCTTTATAGGATTTGGAATAGCAAGCTTTCTAGCAGCGTTATTAATCATAGGAGCGAAGCGCCCAACCCCAATTACTAGAATGGGTTAATAGTGGTTATTTTACGCCGCGACGCTGCGAACAATTTTAGTCGGCTTTCGCAAAAACAACAAAGCTGCGGCAGCAATCCCCGCAACAACTGCAAAAGTCAAAAGGGCCACTGAATAACTTTCCGTAGTATCAAATATCCATCCTGCAAAAACAGGGGTTATCAATCCAAGCATTCCAACGGTTTGTAAAAGCCCATTCAAAGTAGCAAACGCCTTGCGCCCAAAGTACTCACCAATTATTGAATGGTTTACTGGAGCAGTGCTTTCTCCAAGTGCCATGAAAAACGCAAAGACAATAAGCGGACCTATTCCATGGAAATTAACTACCGTCAGCATAGCAAGCACTGTCGCTACATGCCCAATGAGAAGTATAGGCCCTTTATTGAATCTATCACCTAGCCACCCAAAGGTAAGGATTAAAGGAACAGCCAAAAATGCCATGAGCCCTAATAAATTGGCTCCTCCCTGTTCGCTTAAACCCTTCCACACGAAGATTGGTATCACGTGAACCCTTACCCCCTGATTCAAAGAGAGTCTTACCATCGTGCTAAATGCTATAAGCCAATATGAAGGTGTAAACAACGCCTCTCTGAACGTGAAATCTGAAGTCGCCTGCTCCTGAACTACAGTTGATGTATCTTGCGCATGCTCCTCCATTGAGTCTCCAGGCCGCATCCCATCTGCCAACAATCCCATAGATTCTGGCGACCGGCGTATCATAAAAGCCGGCGGGAGTGTCACAACGAGAGTAACTATCGCGGCAAATAGTGCACCATTTCTCCATCCATAATTCAGAACAATGAAAGCAATGACTGGCGTAGACAAAGCAGCTCCTAACCTGATAGATCCGGAAAAAAGGCTCAGAACACGGGTCCTATACTTTACAAACCAAAGATTAGCAACCGCGTGCATCGCATGAGCTCCTGCTATATTCGAAGATGGAGATATCATTAACAGATAAATTAATGCGTATGCCCAGTAGCTTTGGGCCACGGCCAAAAAAATGAACCCCAAGCTACCTACAATGATTCCAAGTACCGTTGGAAAGCGAGGCCCATATCGGTCAATCAACCAACCAGCTAAAGGTGCCTCAATACCGCCCTCAAGGCGAGCTATCGAGAAAATTAGGGAAAGAGCAGCCCTGCTGACTCCAAGCTCCTGGGAAACAGGTAGAAAGAAAATGGGCACGGTGGATTGCCGCATAGACCCAAATCCATTCACTACCATACCAATGGCAGCCATCCACCAGCCATAGTGAGTCTTTTTGGCCCTATTAATCATGCATTAAAGTCCATAATAATGGTTTCAAATTACCTTCCCATAAGGATGCTAAACTTAGTGCAATTAAGACTTTGCTAATTAAGATACTTAGAAAGTGATGTCCCCAATTCACCTCTTATCACTAGGGAGACCTTACCGCCAATCATTATTTGATCCGATCGAGTATTAGTAAAAAGTAAAGACGGTCGTCCAATTTCATGACCTTGTCCAACAACCAATTCCTTCGTATCCGAAGCTTCCGGGTAAGAATTTTCAAGAGCCCAAGCGGAAAAACAACCACAAGCGGAACCGGTTGCCGGATCTTCCGGGACTGCTGTTTCGGCTATCATGCTTCTTGCAGATATTTGATGCGTATTATCTCTACCAGATCCCGTAACTGCATAGATACCTTTTACGCCAATTTCCGAACAATACTCGAGTAACGCAAAACCGCCATGAGAAGCATTTTGCAAGGCTTGAACGGAAGCAAGCGGTAGAACTAAGAAAGGAATACCTGTACTAACTACCTGTGCAGGAAATCTCTTGTCTAGTGCATCTGAATTCAAACCTAGAAGACCAGCTGCATAAACAGGATCCACGGTTTTCCCAAATGCAGCTCTCTGTTGATTCATCCATAAGATATCATCTCTCATATTTACTGAAATATCACCAGCTTGGCATCGCAATGTAACGTCTGAAACACCTTCCAGGAAATTATCAATGACGTGGAACGCGGTACCGAGTGTAGGATGGCCCGCAAAAGGCAACTCTTCGGATGGGGTGAATATGCGATAAGGCCATACACCATCCTCTTCATTACCAAGAAATACAGACTCCGCGTAGTTCATCTCTTTGGCAAGTTTTTGCATGTTACTCTGAGAAATATGATAAAGCCCAGTAAATACCGCTAGTTGATTTCCAGTCATAGGGCCAATATTGAACACGTCATATGTGTGCACAGTTCCCATCATATAACCTCTAAAAACTCTTGGTCACGGTGAGGGTGAAGAGAGATGCCTTATATTTATACACAAAAGCATAGCGGCATTGGTGTATACTAACATTATCCAGAGAGCGTATATGGAATCAAAATGAATGACAATGAGCAAACAAGCCTCGATCAGATTGAGATACCCGGTGATGCAATTGTAGTGCTTCAATCCAATTGGGCGTGGATGTGGTCCGCGGCACCTTGGGTTGTACTTTTTGGAATAGCGACTGTTTTTGATTTCTTCACATTTGGCGTGTTACCAATGGTACTCGCAGCAATTGTAATTATTCCCAGCTACATGAGTTTTCGAAAAACAGCTTACATCTTGACCGATACTCACGTAATCATCCAACAAGGAACTTTGTTTGGGGCACAAAAGATAGATCTCGGGATAGAGAGATTAAGCGAAGTTCTTGAACTACCTGGGATGTTTGGGAGATCCCTAGGATACACCGCAGTCCATCTAGTACTGAAGGACGGACGAGTAGCACTCCTAAGGTATGTGCCACTTTCAGCACCTTTAGCACAACACGTCAGATCACGTATTGTAGATTAAGTATTGCAGCTCATAACCGGAACACCCGAGATCATACAAAAGTGGTCGCTACTGAATTTGGCGTAGCCGTGGGTATGCAACAAACATTACCAAAGCTACCACCACACAACCAGCCCCGAAAATCATCTGAGCCAGTTGACTACCTATTGCAGCGGCAAGGAATCCTGCCAAGGCCCCTCCGAGAGCTGTCATTGCTCTATCCATACTTAACAATCCGATAACTCTACCTCTAATCTGATCTGGAGACACTTCTATAAGAACAGCATTTGTAAGCGGGAAAAGTCCGGACTGGGTTGTCCCCATTAGAATAGCCATTACAAAAACCAAAGTCAGTGACCCAAGGTAAGTAACACCTGCTAAACCTATAAATAGGATTCCAGATACGGCCATCATTCCAAGCATCAGTAGGCCACGATGTCTGTTAGGATTCAGAAACGCGAGAATAAGAGCTCCTATTAAACCCCCTAGGCCTGTTATAGACATCATATACCCGAACCCAACATCACCTATACCTAACACCTGCTTAGCAAACAAGGGGGCAAACACCTGCATGAAAGCCATTCCGAAAATCGCGTAGCCAATGCCTATAATTATTACGCCTCGTATTGTCGCGTTACCCCAGGCAAATCGTATGCTCTCGTTGAAATCCGTTACTATGTGCCTGATTCCGCGGTAAGCCTGCCTTTCATGGTCAGGAACATTTAAGAACCAAGTAAAAATAACAGCCCCTGCATACAGGAATACAACTGTGCCAAAAGCTGCGCTTAGACTTCCAAAACCTATAATCAAACCCGCCCCAGCAGCTCCTGCTATTCTCATAATTTGGACACTACCCATCGTTAAAGCTACCGCATTGGTAACGAGTTTATTCGGGACAATGCTTGGTATGATAGCCCGACGGGCGGGTTGATCAAACGCCATTGACGCCCCGCGCAGAAAAGTAAAACCGTATAACTGCCATAAAACCAACAGATCCGTAATTAGGAGGGAAACAAAAAGAGCACTTAATATTAGTACCACTATCTTAGTCACAAGCATTACAAGCCTTCTATCAAAGTTGTCGGCGAAAATGCCGGCGACCAGGCCAAATACAACTGCCGGCGCAGTACGCGTAGCCATTATCAAGCCTAAGTGAACCGCGGAACCACCAGTTAAATCTAGTACCAACAAAGGCAAAGCCACCATCTCTAACCACAGCCCGCCGGCGTGTGTAACCTGACCTAACCAAAGATAAAGAAAGTTCTGGTACTGTAACGATGCAAATGTGGCGCTAAGATAATTGCGAAACATACCCTTATGCAGATTCGACACAATATCTTGTTGACTTTCCAGTCGTTTTGTTAAATTCTTTCTAGGACTTGGCACTTAAACTACAACTCGTAATCGGACTTTTACATTCACAACTAATACCATTCTATTTCATCCTCACGGTATATTCGGAATTATCTTCTAATACAAGGCCTAATAAAACAAAGGGGCTTCATTTTGACTGCTTAAGTTGCCTCAGCTAGAATCGAAATGGTCGTTAAAACCGTAAAGAAAATGCCAGATCATATTACAGCAACCGATTCGCAGTTGCCATGGATCAAATATGTGGACATCCGAAACCCTACGTAATCTAGCAAGAGAAAAATTCGAGGGCACTCCTCTATTTGTGGTATCTAATCGAGAGCCATACGTACACACCAACGATAACGGTGTAATTAGTTGGTCTCAGCCCGCAAGTGGAGTCACTGCTGGATTAGATCCTATTCTCCAAGCTTGTGGAGGTACTTGGATCGCCCAAGGTATTGGAGAAGTAGATTTTGAGGTTGCTGATTCTCAGAATAAAGTCGCAGTCCCCCCAGATAGTCCTAAATATACTCTAAAGCGGGTTAAGCTTTCTGAAAACGATCGAAATGGATTCTATGATGGAATGTCTAACAACGGGCTCTGGCCTCTCTGTCACGTAGCTTACACCAGCCCTATATTTAAAGAGTCGGATTGGGAGTCATACAAGAAGGTAAACCGTATATTCGCTGACGCTATATTGGAGGAGATCAAAGGAAAACAAGCATTCGTTTTCATACAGGATTACCACTTTGCTCTTTTGTCACGTTATCTAAAATTGGATAACCCATCCATAATTACAGCACAATTCTGGCACATACCATGGCCAGACCCTGAAGTACTAGCCCGTTGCCCATGGCAAGAAGAAATCCTCGAAGGATTACTCGGCAATGATCTGCTTGCTTTTCATACCACTTACTACGGGACTAACTTCTTAAACTCGGTTGAGCGGACCACAGAATCCCGAATCGATTATGACTACAGGCACGTATTTATGGACGGGCACAGGACTTCCATTCGGGCGTTTCCTATGGGTGTGGATTTTGAATCAATAAATGAAGAGGCTAAGCAGAAAGAAGTAGATAATGAAATCCTTCGGCTAAAAAACGAAATGGGACTAGCCGACAAGTTTATTGGGGTCGGCCTGGATAGGCTAGACTATACCAAAGGGGTCTTGGAAAGACTCAATGCTATAGATAGGCTGCTCGAACTCAAGCCGGAATACAAAGATAAGCTCGTATTTCTCCAGCTAGGTGCGGCAAGCCGCATGCAAGTTGATAGCTACAGGGATATCAATAATGATATTAATGGGCTAATTGAACATATCAATATCAAGTACGGCAATGAAAATTGGTTGCCAATAATTAGATTTTCGGAGGATCCTGGCCAGATGATGCGAATGGCAAGCCGTGTGATGGCTGATTTCTATGTTGTAAGTTCTTTGCACGACGGTATGAACCTAGTGGCAAAAGAATTTGTCGCAAGTCGATACGATGATGAAGGGTCGCTTATACTGAGCCCTTTTACCGGAGCTGCTGATGAATTGAGAGACGCGTTTATGGTCAACCCATATGCAACTGATGAATTTGCCAGAACAATTGATTCGGCTATAAAGGCTACTAGAGAAGAACGGAGTCGCAGAATGCGATCGATGCGTTCCGTAGTCCGCGATAACAACATCTACAAGTGGGCAGCAGACCTAATAACTGCCATGACAGAATTTGAAAACCAGCCAATCAGAGTAGGCTAAGCTAGGGAATATTCAGCCTCCGTTTGCCTAGCTAATCCCTCCACCACAAGCTTGTGTAAATGAGTTCGAACG
>CAZBMS010000066.1:0-7768 GCA_964493125.1 uncultured Dehalococcoidia bacterium
GTGTTTGGAACTCTTGTGGCTACGTCTTTGCCGATAGCAATGGCGGCAATTACCGTAGGTATTACGATGGCGATAGTTTATGGAATTGCCCAATTCACTGACGTTTCAATTTTTGTACTTAATATTGCTTCATTCTTGGGAATCGGCATAGCGATTGATTACACCTTAATGATTGTGAGTAGATTCCGTGAAGAGCTTGAAAAGCGACCCACTGACGAGGCTGTAGCGGTTACACTGGATACGGCCGGTCGCGCGATTCTTTTCTCTGGAATTACTACTGTGGTTGGCCTGTCGGGTTTATTCTTTATTCCGTTCATGTTTTTCCGATCTATGGGTGCTGGGGGAGTAACAGTTATCTTTGTCTCTGTACTGGTTGCTCTTACATTGGTTCCTGCAATATTGGGTATATTGGGTCATCGTGTGAATAGTCTGAGAATCTTACGTATGGAGAATCGAAACAGGGGTGTCTGGAGACGAGTTGCTTACGCTGTCATGGCACATCCTATACTAATATCTGTACCTCTTATGGCAGGATTGATATTGCTTGGAACTCCTTTCTTGGGGGTTAAACTTGGAACTCCTTGGGCTAGTGTTCTGCCTTCTGATTCCGAGCCTAGGTTAGGTTGGGAGTTTGTAGAAGATAAGCTTAGTCCAGGCCAGTTGTCACCAGTGGTAATAGTCCTAGAAGATTCCGAGGGAGTATTGAACCCAAACCTGATAGGGGAAATGCATGACTTTGTTCATGAATTAGAGTTAGATCCTAGAGTAGAGCGAATTGAGAGCATAGTTACGTTAGATCGATCTCTCAATAAAGAGGATTACCAAAGAATGTATGGCCTGGGATTGGATAATCTTCCTGCAGAGATTGGTACGGCACTCAGCAGTTATGGATCTGAAGACGTGACGATTATTAACGTGTTTTCCAAAACAGCCCCGGTTTCTTCTGAAAGCAAAGCTCTAGTTGAAGATATACGCGCTGTTGGGAAGATAGGCAATAGCGAGTTCTTGGTCACTGGCGACACGGCAGATTTGCAGGACTCACTTGATCATATGTATGAGTACTTTCCGACGGTAATCTTATACATAGTAATAGCAACATATGTGGTCTTGCTGTTGCTCTTTAGATCTGTATTGCTCCCGCTCAAAGCTATTTTGATGAATGCTATGAGCATGTTTGCTACTTATGGGGCGTTAGTGTTTATATTTCAGCAGGGCCACTTCCAAGCTCTTTTGGGGTTCGAGGCTACAGGATACTTGGAAGGGACGTTACCTATTATTCTGTTTTGTATAGTGTTTGGACTCAGTATGGACTATGAAGTTTTCTTGTTGAGTCGAATAAAGGAGCACTATGATAAAACAGCAGACAATACCACCAGTGTAGCTATAGGGCTCGAGCAAACTGGTCGCATCATAACAAGTGCGGCAATGATTCTAGTATTAGTTGCAGCAGCGTTTGCCACTAGCGATGTTATCGTAGTGAAAGCTTTTGGTGTTGGTACAGCCCTCGCAATTTTCTTGGACTCGACAGTGATTAGGGCCTTATTAGTCCCTGCACTGATGAGAATAATGGGTGATTTTAACTGGTGGGCGCCGAGTTTCTTGCGTGGCAAAACGACTACATATAGTTAGTTATCCATAGTTGTTACACTCGAAGTTTGTCAGCCCATTCAATTAGATTGAACAAGTGAGGTTTGAGTTATGGGAATGTTTGAATGTATCAATAAGGGGACTCGTTGACTGACATGAACAGTCCACAAGATCTGTCCTTGTGCACTGACAGAAGTCCAGGATTTATCAAAGGTTTATTCAGTAGCTTTATATTGTATCCGGCGTTTAGTTATTTGTGGTTCGCAGGACTTTTTTCTTTGACTGGAGTTTGGATGCAGACTTTAGTTCTTGGTTGGGTTTCTTACGAACTTACTGGATCAGCGTTTCTTTTGGCTGTTTTCACTACAGCAAGATTGTCTCCAATGTTCCTAGGGCCTATAGGTGGTGTGTTGGCAGACCGTTTAAATCGTATTCGATTCATGATGATCATTTTCTTTGTAATGGCAATTGTGAGTGTAGGGCTGGCGTTGCTTTCAAGTTTCGGAAGACTCGAATATTGGCATATTGTTGTCGGTGGTTTCCTATTGGGAATAGGGGGTGCTCCTTTACAACCTGCTAGGGTTTCTATGATTACTGACGTCGTTGATAGAAAGGACCTTACTAACGCGATGGCGATGAATTCCGTAGCCTTCGACATAACGCGTGTTTTAGGTCCTGCAGTAGGTGGCGTGCTTTTGGATTTTTTGGGTGTTGCTAACTCCTTATGGATTTCAGTGATTTGGTACATAGTGGCTATAGCTAGCTTAGTTCCTATATTTAATCTCAAAGGTTCGACAGTGCGCACAACAGGGAGCCCGTTTAGTGATGTGTACGACGGATTTAAGATAGTCTTCACAAGCAGGACCATATTGCTTGTATTGTGCGTTACTTTTGTAGTTAACGGTCTAGCCTGGCCAGTTTATCAGGCGTTCATGCCTATTTTTGCAAAAGACATACTTAACGCTGGCCCTGACGGGTTGGGATTTTTGCAGACGGCGTCTGGCATTGGTGCTTTGATAAGCGCTATTGGTCTAGCTTATTTAGGAGACGTGACTTATAAGGGTAAAATTTACATTTTAGGATCAGGCTTCCTTGGTGTGTTTTTATTAGTGTTTGCCTTATCTGAGTCCTACTTGTTGTCACTGGCTGCTATGTTTACATATGGTTTAGTCAGTTCAGGTTTTGGGGTTATGCAAAGCACATTGTTGATGACATTGAGCCCACCTGAATTGAGGGGTAGGGTGATGGGGATGATGATCTTTTTCATCGGGGTACTTCCATTGGGTACCTTGGTACATGGTGCTATCGCTACATTAATAGGGGTTCCGTATGCAACGGCATTGGCTGGTGGGGGATTGGCGATCACCATGACCGCCTTTTTCATTTGGTCCCCCACATTAAGGAAGTTGAGTTGAAGTAGTTACTAAGCCGAAACACTATGCTGCGACAGGGACTTTACTTTGATCTAATCCGAAAATTAAGCCTTCTTCGTCAGCATCTACTATAACTATATCTCCAGACTTACACTCGCCAGCCAATATTTTTTTAGATAATTGATTTTCCAGGTATCTTTGGACAGTTCTGCGCAAAGGCCGAGCTCCAAATGCGGGGTCAAATCCGGTGTTGGCAAGCCATTTACGGGCTTTGTCAGTAAGTTTTGCTTTAACACCATGTTCAGTAAGCCTATCGGCAACACCACCCATCACAAGATCAACTATTTCCTCTATTTGGTCTTGTGTTAGAGGGTCAAATACCACTATCTCATCGATTCTGTTAAGAAACTCTGGCCTGAATGCTTTTTTAAGTTCAGTTTCAACTGAAGACCTAAGTCGTTCTCTCTCAGATTCTACATTTTGTCCACTTCGAAATCCCATCGATGATCGATTCAGATTTGCGGTGCCCAGATTGCTGGTCATTATTATTACTGTGTTACGAAAATCTACTGTCCTTCCATGACCGTCTGTGAGTCTACCGTCATCTAATATTTGGAGTAGAATATTGAAAACATCGCTATGTGCTTTCTCAATCTCATCGAAAAGAACTACTCTGTAAGGTCTCCGACGAACCGCTTCGGTTAATTGTCCACCATCTTCGTGCCCTATGTATCCTGGTGGGGCTCCAATTAGTCGTGATACGGAATGTTTTTCCATGTATTCGGACATGTCTATTCTGACCATATTTTGTTCGTCATCAAACAAGAAATGGGCTAAGGACCTGGCTAACTCAGTTTTGCCGACACCGGTAGGTCCGAGGAATACGAAACTTCCAACTGGCTTATCTGGATCTTTCATGCCAGCCCTCGCTCGCCTTATTGCATCCGATATGACTTTTATCGCTGGATTTTGTCCTATAACTCGTTGATGCAGCCGTTCTTCCATGTGAAGTAGACGTTCAGCTTCCTCTTCGAGCAATTGATGAACTGGAATGCCAGTCCATGTGCCGATCAGTTCAGCGATAATACCTGAAGTAACCGAGTCGTCGATTTTGTTTTCTTTGAAATAAACCGCCTTCTCGATTTGATGTTCCTGTTCCAGTTTGAGTTTTTCAGATTGCAAACTCGCTGCTTGTTCATAATCTGATCTTTCGGATGCTGCTCTATGTTCATCCGTCAGCTGTTTAATTTTACGTTCCTTGTCGCGGAGACGTTTTGGAAGTGTTTCAGCGTCAAGGCGTAACTTGCTAGCTGCTTCATCAATTAGGTCAACAGCTTTGTCTGGTAAATTTCTCTCTGTGAGATAGCGGCTGCTCAATTTTACTGCTGCGTCTAACGCGGAATCCTCTATTTTTATTTTATGGTGTGATTCGTAGCGCGGCCTGACGGCTTTAAGCATTTCTAGTGCGTCGTCTTCAGCCGGTTCTCCAACCCAAATCGGTTGGAATCGTCGTTCTAGAGCTGAATCTTTCTCGATATACCTTCTATATTCGTCTGGTGTGGTAGCTCCAATGGTTTGAAGATCTCCGCGTGCCAGAGCAGGTTTCATAAGGTTTGAAGCGTCTATGGCTCCTTCAGCACTTCCGGCACCCACGACATTATGAATCTCATCTATAAATAGTATGATTTCGCCTTTTGCTCCCTTAACTTCGTCCATTACTGCCTTTAGACGTTCTTCGAACTCACCTCTAAATTTTGCCCCAGCGATCAGTGATCCCATATCAAGTGAAATGACACGTTTCCCTTTAAGGATATCCGGGACATCTTCGGACACTATTCGCTGGGCTAGCCCTTCTGCAACCGCTGTTTTACCTACGCCTGCTTCACCTATGATTGCTGGGTTGTTTTTGGTGCGCCGCGTTAGTGTTTGCATAAGTCTATGTATCTCATCGTTTCGACCCACTACTGGATCAAGCTTGCTTCCCATAGCAAGTGCAGTAAGATCGATTCCATATTTTGACAAAGCGCGATATTTGCTTTCGGCACGTTGATCAGTTATCCGAGCACTACCTCTGACTTGCTGTAGAGCTTGATATATCTTTTCCTGATCGATTCCAAACTGGCTGAAAATTTCATGTGAATTTCCGTCTTCTATCAGTACGCAGCCGATAAGAATATGTTCAGTTCCTATGAATTCATCTTTTAGCCTGTCGGCTTCGCCTTTCGCATTTTCAACTGCGCGTATGGCTCTAGGAGTAGCATATACTTGAGTAGGTGTGGATTCTAAGCGAGGTCTACTTTCTAAGGCATCTTCGATTTTGGTTTTCATTGCTTCAATGTCAACACCTAACTCTTCTAGTGCCTCTACTGGGACGCCGTGTTCAAGGCGTAGTAGTGCTATAAGAATATGTTCAATATCCCATTCGGAATGTTGGTATTCTCTTACAGCCTCTTGCGAGCTGTTTAATACTTCCTGTGCCTGTTCCGTAAAATTATCAGGTTTTAAAATCATTTTTTCCTTCTGCTCCTGCTAAGTTTTATGAGTTGATTGTATTTTGTTAAAGCGAAGCACTCAGGGTGCTTCTGCCCGCTTCCCATCCGTCAAAGCTGGAGTGCTTTCTGCCAGCCTGATACGATTCAACTCCGATGTGACATTTTTCAATTTGGACTCGAGCTCCGTTATTTTCTCCATCAATTTCAGGGTGACCTCTGCTCCGGCGAGATTCATTCCCATGTCTTCCATCAGAGATTTGATTCTTCGCAATCGATCCAGATCTCTTTCAGAATAGTAGCGCCTATTTCCGTCTGAGCGGGACGGCACTATTAAGCCTGCCCTCTCATAATATCTGAGGGTTTGTTGATGGACTCCTACCATACGTGCGGCCACACTAATTACATAAATTGGCTCGTCCATGTTGTTCATAAGTTCTCTTTTTCTCCAATTCGCGCTTGCTTAAGTGACTCGAAAAGTCTTATCTCTTCGTCAGTTAAATTGGTAGGCAAGACAACCTTTAAAGCTGCGAACAAATCTCCTATACGTCCTTTATTTTCTAGGCTGGGTATACCTTGTCCCTTGAGGCGAAACATTTGACCGTTCTGGCTTTCTGGTGGTACTGCCAGCATGACCTTACCCTTGATGGTAGTTACTTCCTGTTCGCTCCCCAGTACCGCTTCGACTAGTGATATTGAAAGATCGGTGTATAGATTGTCCCCTTTTCGTACAAATTTATGGTGGGGAGTGACTTTGATTACAAGGTAGATGTCTACTGCTGCAGCATTAATGTGTATCTTTGACCCGTTGTCCACCCCTGCAGGTATTTTTACCTCTATTCTTTTTGTATGTGGGCGTGGTAGCTGAACAGTTCTTTCAGCTCCAGCATATGCTTCCTCCAAGGAGATTTCAGTTGAAATTTCTATAGGAGGCTTTTTTCTTGATGCTCTACCACCAAAGAATCCTTCAAAAATGGAGCCTAAATTTCCGAGATTTCCAAGATCACCGAATTCCACTGACACACCACCTGGTCCTCTAGATTGTGAGCTAAACCCTCCTTGGTTTGCATATTTCCAATTGTTACCATATTGATCATATTGCCGGCGCTTCTGCGAATCTGAGAGGATCTCATACGCTTCGTTTATTTCTTTAAATTTAGATTCAGCGACTTTGTCCCCTGGGTTTACATCAGGGTGAAATTGTCTAGCAAGCTTCCTAAACGCTTGCCTAATATCTTTGTCAGAGGCGCTTCGATTAACTCCGAGAGTGTTATAGAAATCGTTTACCATAGGCGAAGGATTCTATCTATGCATTACTAATCTGTCAATGACTAGGCATTAAACCATATATGAAATTATTAGAAAAGTTGATAAATATATTATCAAGAAATGCAAACATAGTCAGAATATCACGAGTGGACTGGATTGCCTGCGACAACAATCTATGAAAGGGGTGTTAGGTGTCGAACGGAAAGTAGGGTTAGTTTTAGAAAGTAGTGATTACTCCGCGACCCACTTCACCATTTATTAGGTCGGAATATGCTTCGTTGATGTCGTCTAGATGGTACTCACGAGCGACTAAGCCATCTATGTCAATTTTCCCAGATTTATATAGATCTACCATGGTGTGCATGTCGATAGCAGGTCTGGCGCTGCCATAGTAACTACCCTTAATTGTTTTTTCTTGACGTACAACTGACATCGCTTCGATACCTGCTGGTTTGCCGATCGGAGCAAGCCCAACTATTACGGATGTTCCTCCTCTACGTGTCGCTTCGTAAGATTGAGTGAAGGTTTCAGTAGATCCGAAAACCTCGAATACAAAATCTGCGCCTAGGCCGTTTGTAATTTCGCGTATCCGATCTACAGGAGATTGGATACTTGAATTGACCGTATGGGTCGCACCAAACTTAGTTGCGAATTCCAGTTGCCCTTCTTTGATGTCTACGGCGATTATTTTGGAAGCGTTCAGAAGCCGTGCACCCTGGATAACGTTTAATCCGACTCCGCCTGAACCGATAACTGCAACAGTTTGCCCTGGGGATATCATAGCTGTGAACATTGCAGCTCCCACGCCGGTGGTTACACAGCAACCTATAAAGGCAGCAACCGGCATTGGTATGCTGTCGTCAATTCGGATACATCCACTCTCTGGCACAACCGTTTCCTGAGCAAAGCAGGCTACTTTACCCTGATGAGTGATTCTATCTTCACCTTTGTGAAGTCGAGTGGTGCCGTCGTACAAAAAACCGCCAGTTGCGGCGTGTGCCTCACACAAATTGACTCTTCCGGAAACGCAAAAGAAACACCGTCCGCAGT
>CAZBMS010000067.1:0-7677 GCA_964493125.1 uncultured Dehalococcoidia bacterium
GAGGGCAGGAGTCAATCTCACGGGCCCAGAGATTTGCCAACTGGTTTCTGAAGTTTCTTCCATCGTCGGAGTTAAGGATGCATCTGGGAGTATCACTGATTTGGTAAAGATTGGTAACTCAATGAACCCACGAGCGGCGTTGCTTCAAGGGATGGATGATATTTTCTTACCTACGTTGGCGGCTGGTGGCCGGGGTGGGATCTTGGCTATCGCCTCTCCTCTCCCTGAGTTGATGGTTAAGATATATAACGATTGGAAGTCGGGAAATGTAGAAAGTGCTCTGAGGTATCAGCTAAGTCTAATTCCGGTAATGAATGCTGTTAATCGTGAGCCTATGCCAATACTAGTTAAAGAGGCGATGAAAGTAGTAGGGCGGCCTATGGGCGAAACAAGAAGACCATTGTACGACGCAGCCGCGGACAACAAAAAAGAGCTATGGAGAGCGATGGAAGAAATTTTGTCCGCAAAGGACTGAGGCTAATTCAGTCTTACTCCTTCCAAAATGCTCTGATTTCAGGTGTTTTAGTACCAGTCTTTGTAAAAGGTGTTGTAAGGAACGTAAGGCGGTTTTCCTTGATGTGGCACTGGTAGTTGTACAGGGCCACCCTCTTTAGACGGTAGATAAACAGTGGCTGTCCCTATTAGCTGGTTTTCTCCAACTTGGTTGTTGCCAGTTATTCTGATACCCACAGCGTAGTACTTGGCTTTGCCTGGCGTGCCTCCAGGCTCGTTATCACCAACCTGTTTTTCTGTGAATTTCTTTACAACCTCACCTGAGTATAGGCCAGCGTCTGCATAAAAAACTGGTCGCCTCATTCCGGTATACATCCTCCGGATAAAACCGTCATCTCCCATCCAGTTACGTATTAGTTTCTGAGGTATCTGTACACGTTGTACACCACTATCAAATGGGCCTGGAAGGCCTCTGTAGGGGGCCAGAAGTGCGTCATCATGCTCTATGCCCTTGGAATTCCAGGGCCACCTGGTGAAGGGATTTATGCGCATTTCGTTCCATTTTCTTGCATTTCTATATGCTGGTTCAAAAGCGATAGCGTCACCAGATCCATCTTCGCCACCAGTAGTGCATGAACTAATTATCCCAGGGGCCATATGATCCTGATGACTCCAGGGCGGCAATGCGAAAGTCCCCAGTTTTTCTCCTACTTCGACGTCTTCCCAGAATAAGGTGTCAGCTCCTCTTTGGGGCTGGTCTTTTAGTGTGCTTAATACATCTTTGATTTCGTTGCTGCTATATTCATGAGTCCCCCGCTCGTATAGCATCTTTTCCCCGAGCCTCTCAACGTCCATTGTTCTGGTCGCGCCCATTGATTCTTGGGGTACCATTGTTAGTGTTCCATAGCATTTGGCTGGGAGGTCGCCGTGGTAGTCCCAATACATTAGCTCAGTAACCAGGAAGTACAGTGTTCCTCTGGAACCAACTTTTTCTACTATCTCCTTCGTTTTCTTTGAGGAACGGAATCGAGATCCAACTCGAACGACATCAAAGAATTCCCAGGCTGTGCCTGAAAAGAAGTTAGCTACTGGATATCCACCTTCTCTTCTGGCCCCATGGACAGCTGGGTAACGTACCAATGCTAGGGCATTTCCTGGGGCGATTTGAGTTCCGTACCGAGTTTTCTTCCCGTATTCGGGATCCGTGTATAGTGGGTTGTCGTCTCCAATAGTCAAAGCGTAACCACTTATTGTTTTGGAGTCGAATTTGAATGCAGATTCGTAGTGAGGGCCACCTTGCTCATAAGGAGATGGTAGAGGAGGGGGCATGTTTTCCAGTGATTCAACGTCGATCTGTTCCCTGGTTTTCTCCAGGAACTCCTGGACTGCTTCTTCAAAAGTTTGTGACTTAGCCATATTTAGCTCTCCCCTGTGGTTTCCACTACTAGTAATCGGATCATATAGCCAACTTGCTAAAGGAGCAAGGTTTTTATTGCTACTTCAATAGCTAGTTTACCAATGTTATGGAGGCGATCACAGCATGGTTTAAGTAGGAATTCGAGGCTGGGACAAAGTTACAGTATCTTGATCAGGGAAGGTGGATTTTCGTCGAATCGCTGGGGCGAATAGTATTATTGCTATCATGCAACAGGTTCCAATGATGCAATCAATCGTAACGGCGATAGGAGCGCTCCATATTTCCGCCATGGCTCCAAGCAGTAGAAATCCAATTGGCGCGAATCCTATTGCTACCATATTTATTCCCATAGATCGCCCTCGCATTTCAGGCGGAGCTCCGAGGAGCATTAAAACTGGTTGCATTACTGTAAATCCAGCAAAGGAAAGACCAGACACGAGCAACAGCAAAAGTGACATTGTGAAATTATTGGATAGGGAGAATAGAAAAATAGTTATTGCTGCTATTAGAGTTCCATAAGTGTAAATTCGTCCTGGACTTTGAATAGTTCGACGTGAAGCTAAGAATAGTGCTCCAATGAATGCGCCTAGCCCGTCTGCCCCAGCAAGAATACCCATTGATGTTTCGTTTACATGTAACACGTCTCTCGCGAAAACTGGGATCATAACCATGAATGGGAAAATGAAAAGATTGGCCGTGACAGTTATTAATAAAGTTCCGAGAAGAACGGGCTCTTTGAATACAAAACGGATGCCCTTTGATAGTAGGCTTCCTAAAGGCGCCACTCTAATTTGCACTTGGCGCTCTGGTGATCTCACGGGAAGTATAAATAGAAACCCTAACGTATAAAGTATCGATAAAACCAAAGTTGCTCCTGCGTTGCCGACCAATGTCAAAAGGAGGCCTGCACAGATTGGCCCAACCATTTTGCTAGCAGTCATCGCTGCCATGTCGAGTGACATAGCGTTTGTAAGTTTTTTTGAACCTACTAAATCCTGGACTAGTGAGCTACGAGAGGGGAAAGTGTTTACGAAGCACATACCCATGGCTAGGGTAATAACTGCAATGTGCCAAAAAGTTACTAAGTCACGAGCAACAAGTACGAAGAGAACAATTGATAATCCTGCGTTGATACCTTCCGCGAGAGCAATGATTAATTTACGATTTAGGCGATCAGCAATTATGCCTGCAGGTAGGCCTAGAATAGGCATGGCTGCCATACGAAAGAAGCCTAAAGTTCCTACAAGGAATGGGGAATTAGTTATGTCGAGAATTATCCACCCTAGGACAATTAATTCCATCCATCTCGCATTGAATCTGGCCAATCCTGCGATCCATAGCAACCTAAAGTTTCTGTTAAATAAAACGCTGAAGGGCCCGGTTTTGCTTAGGAGTGGCTCGGTTTTTTCTAGTTCATTCATGTCAGGCTAAAGTAAATGATATCACTGATAAGGAAGCGAATATCAGACCTACTATCAGGTCGCGGGTTAGTTTTTCCTTTAAGAAGAATACTGCCAGAATGGCTGTTAGCACGAAGCTTAATTGAGCTAACGGGAAGTTTATGGAAACATCCCCTGTTCGCAGTGATTCTACTAATAGAAGCGACCACGAGAGTTGAAGCAAACCTACAAATGGCGCCATCTTTAGCGTAATCGCATTGGGCCTCAATTTTTTTCTTATCATCATTTGTGTAAATGCAGAAGTTAGGAATGTGAGCGTTGATACAATTATCAGCGGGATGGTCGTACTCCCTTGATTAATTGCCTCCTTTTGCAGAATCCCTGCGATAGCAAATGAGACTGTAGCAGCCAATAAGATTAGCATTGAGCGTCTACCGCCGGTTTGTTCACCGGAACGTAATGCAGCTTTATCGACTAGTGACAATACTCCAATCACTGCTGTAATTATCCCCGCCACTTTTGGAAGTGTAAGTGGTTCATGCAATATGACTATTGCGGCAATCGATGTTAGGACAAAGCTAAGGCGAAAAATTGGTGCGTTAACACTAGCTTTACCTTCTCGGAGGCTTGTGACGAAAAGAAAGATGCCTAAGTAGCTGAATAGACCGATTGGCAAACCGAATACCCAAGTGGACGGAATTATAGATGAGACTTGGTCGCTAGCTATAGCAATCAACCATACAGTAACCGCAAATGTTGCAGATTGATAAAAAAGAAATGTTGACGGGTATATGCCTTTCTTTTGGACTACTCTGTAAATCAAATCTGCTAGGGCGCCTGCAATCATTGCACCTAGAGCTAGAATTATTGAGTGGTTCATTAAAGATGTCTTTTTTGGAGAATAGCAGCTTATATTCGCAAATACCTTGAGCAGCTTCGACACTATACATTAGATATTATGAAAAACAAATGAAACGAGATTGATACCTAACATCAGGGTCTCTTATTGTGCTACTCTGCACGTCGTTGTTATGGATCAGAATCAAACAAAGAATCGTATTGCTCTACTACGAGTTTTCCAGTACCGAGATTTCCGTGTCTTAGGACTAAACGCTATTTTTGGTTCTTTTGGGGGGACTGGTGAGACCGTTGCGACAGGTTGGATCGTTCTGGAATTGACAGATTCACCTTTGATGGTAGGTGTGATTATGGCGCTTAGAATGGCGCCTCAATTATTCCTTGGGCTTTTCGCTGGAGCAGTCGTAGACATGGTTGATCGCCGATTATTCATGCCTTTTATCAGTGCTTTGTCAGCGTTGCCTAATATCATAATTGCTTTGCTATTAATGGGAGATTTGCTTGAGCTATGGCATCTCCTCTTCTTGATTTTACTATCTGGATGCGTTAATCCGTTCTCTGCTACTGCAAGGCAAAGTTTCGCTTACGATATCGTAGGCGCACCTCTAGCCATGCAGGGTCTAGCTGGGCTCACTATGTTATCTAGAGTAGGGGGGATGATTGGGGCTGGACTTGTAGGAGTCACTATAGGGCGGGCTGGTTCGGGAGTTGCTTTTGTGATTATCGGGGTTGCTCAAATGGTTGGCGGTGCTGTCATGTTTCTTGCTAGAGCAGCAGGTCAAGCGGCGCCTGTTGAAAAAGAGTCGATAGGCGACAACTTGAAAGGATTTGTCAGAGAGATTCAGTCCAACCGGGTACTTTTACAACTTGTTTTATTGACGGGTGCAGTAGAAATCTTGGGTTTTTCCCATATGACACTTCTTCCTAGTCTGGCAAGAGACGTACTCAAAGTGGGTCCTGAAGGATTGGGGATCATGAACTCCGTGCAGTCAGCAGGGGCATTGCTGGGATTAACAGTACTTGCATCTGTAGGTAATGTCCGCCGTAAAGGACTGCTTTTTCTGGTTGTGATACACATATTTGGAATTGCCATTGTTCTTCTTGGATTTGCCAAGACGTTGATATTAACTGTTGCGATAATGATTGTAGTTAGTACTATGGCGGCACTTTCAGATGTTTTGTCTCAAGGATTGATGCAATTGAACGTCCCAAACAAGCTGCGTGGTCGTGCAATGGGATCTTGGGTTTTTGCTATAGGTACTTCTCCTTTGGGACATTTAGAGATAGGCGCTTTAGCGTCTGTGGCAAGTGTTGGTATAGCATTCATGGTTAACGGTTTGGGAGTGGTGATATTGGCTGCAGGAGTGACATTATTTTCCTCTAGGATTCGGAAACTGTGATCTGAATGATTTTTATTGAAGGCACTGCTATCATTCGTGGGTTGATTCCCATTATCTTCGGGAGTATTTAGTTAACGATTTTAATGTCAAAAACTATCTTATTCGATTCATTTAAACGTCGTAACTTTCGATTCTTCATAGCATCAGAATCCTTGACTCGTATTGGGGATCAGATCGAGACGGTAGTATTGGCATGGGTTGTTTTGGTTGAGACCGGTCAACCAGCATTGTTAGGGGTATTTGCTGCCCTAAGATTTCTTGGCACTCTCATTGCGCCTGTTTTTGGTGAACTGGTTGATAGATATGACAGGCGGATGCTGATGATTTCGGGACGGTTGGTGTCCGCTTCAATTGCGGCGATTATACTTTTGATCGCTTTCTCAGGAGAGCTTGAAGTCTGGCATCTTTTTATACTGTCCACTATTTCTGGCTTTGCGCGGACATTTAGCAATGTCATGAGAGAAGTTTTGACTGCTGATGTGGTAGAGTCCAGGCTCTTTGCCAATGCAATTGGGCTGACGAGATCAGCTACAGATGTAATGCACATGACAGGGCCTCTGATTGGTGGGCTTTTGTTAAAGTGGTATGGAGTCGGCCCAGCTTACATCCCTGTTGTATTTGTGTATTTGGCGTCTGCATTTGCAGGATATAAGTTGCTGTTACCCAAGAGAGATCAAGAAGCAATTGGAAAGTCGATGTGGGAGAATATCTTAGAAGCTGGCAGTTATATCAAGCGTCACGAAGTAGTATTGGCGTTACTTTTCATGGCTTTCCTTACGAATTTGACTGCTTTATCTGTAAAGGATGTGTTATTACCGGTATTTGCGCGATTAGTCCTTGATATTGGTCCCGACGGCTTGGGCCGTCTTGTGTCCTCTTTGTTTGCTGGAGCTTTTGTTGGATCACTTGGATTGGCTGGGTTAACTCGCTTGCAGAGAGGCGGTAGCTTTCTCATTTTCTCCTCATTATGCTGGCATGGGATATTTATTGTATTTGCTTATTCATCATGGGTGAATGTCTCGATGGCAACTCTGTTTATCGTTGGAATATTTCAGTCTTTCACTATGGTTACCATGGCTACTTTATTAATCAGGGTAACTTCACAAGAGATGCGTGGCAGGGTAATGGGCGTCAGATCACTTGCTGTTTATGGATTGCCCATGGGATTGCTTATAGCAGGAGCCATATCTGGTACGTTGGGAGCTCCTAGTGCGATGCTGTTTAATGCGGTGGTTGGATTACTAGTTACTTTGGTGATCGCGATGTGGCTCAGAAAGCTTTGGTATGCGAATTAATTTTTCTAACCATTGCCAGCAGCGCTAGGTTAAATTTAATTACGAATGAATAAGTGGGGCGTGATTATCACGCCCCACTTATTCATTTCTATTAATACCAGTCTCTGTAGAATGTTTCGTAAGATACGAAAGGCGGTCGTGCAGGGTGTGGAATAGGAAGGTCTACTGGCCCCGCTTCTCTAGAGGGCAGGTATACGGTGCCGGTTCCTATTACCTGGGCTTCGCCGACTTGGTTTAGTCCTTGATATTTTATTCCCACGGCGTGGTATTGTTTCTTGCCAGGTGTTGCTCCTTCACCTTTCTCGCCTTCTTGGACTTCCTTGAATTTTTTTACTACTTCACCTCGATAAACAGTTGTATCAGAATAGTAGACTGGTTTTCGGAACGCCATCTGTAGGCGGCGGATAAACCCGTCATCTCCCATCCAATCTGTAAATAACCTTTGAGGTATCTGGGATCTTTGTACTCCGAAGTCGAAGGGGCCTGGTTGACCCCGGAAAACTGCCAATAGGGCATCTTCATGCTCGGTATTCCAAGTCCAGGGCCAGCCCATTACAGGATGAGTTATTGACCCAACCGTCGTTCCTGCTCTCATCCTGTGGTACATTGGCTCGAAGGCAAGAATATCGCCAGCATTGTCTTGGCCGCCTATGGTTGCATAACCGACGCTGTGATACACGAGTTGGTCTTGCAGGGTCCATGGTGGCAGAATTAGAGGGCCTAAAGAGTCTCCTTCATTCACGTCTTCCCAGTAGAGGGTGTCAGCCCCACGTCGTTTCATGCTAGCGATATCCTTAAGAGTTTGATCTATCTCTTCCTTGGAGTATTGCTGGGCTTTTCGTTCGTACATCATG
>CAZBMS010000068.1:0-7516 GCA_964493125.1 uncultured Dehalococcoidia bacterium
TCGTTGACCAGCCCAACTGGGTTGTGTCGATGTATTTTCCGAAAATTGTATTTGATTAAATTTAGGCGCAATGAACGAGTAGAGAGATTTAGAATTCATGGCGCTGACTCAGGGTTAACCCTAATTATTATGGCTATGTTTCTCCTAACCACAGAGGAATAGTTGATGTCCGACGAACTATGCTTTACAAGCGCATGCGATCTGATAGAGCAATATCGGAAACGTAATATTTCACCTGTTGAGGTTACCCAATCTATCCTCGATAGGATCAATCAATTAAATCCCGTATTAAATTGTTTTTGTCACACTGATGAAGAATCTACTCTTGCATCTGCAAGAGAATCAGAGGAACGATGGCAAAAAGGGACACCCGCCGGCTTACTTGACGGGATACCCATCTCAATTAAGGATTTATTACCAGTGAGGGGGTGGCCAACTCGGATGGGTTCTAATGCAATTAGCGCAGATGGGCCAGGGAATGAAGACGACCCCGCGGTTAGTCGATTTCGAGAACACGGTGGGATTATTATCGGGAAAACTAATACCCCCGAGTTCGGTAATTCAGGGGTTACCAACAGCCCCTTAAACGGTCTTACGGTAAACCCATGGGATATAACTCGTACAACTGGTGGAAGTAGTGGCGGTAGCGTAGCAGCAGTCGCAGCAGGCCTGGGCCCCCTAAGCGTGGGAACCGATGCAGGCGGGTCTATTCGAACCCCAGCGAGTTTCTGTGGACTGATCGGTCTGAAACCCACTTTCGGTCGTGTTCCACAAGCTGCCGGTGGTGACTGGGGCGGAATTTCGGTGTCGGGCCCAATAGCTCGAACAGCACAGGATGCGGCTCTTGCAATGAATGTGATGTCACTTCCCGATTCTCGAGACTGGAATGCTCTACCCAGTGACTCAGTTGATTACCTCAAAGAGACTGAGAGAGGTATTGAGGGACTAAATGTTGCATTCAGTGCAGACCTTGGATTTATGCCCGTTGATCCGCAAGTAGCTAAAATTGTAAACGCTGCTGCTAACCATTTTAGTGATTTAGGCGCCAACATCGTAGATGCCACTCCAAATCTCGGAGATCCAATTGACCTATTCGACTTACATTGGACCCCAGTCATAGCGCACTTATCAACGAAACTTACTCCAGCCCAGCAAGACCTACTATGCGATGAAACTAAGGAAACAATCGAGACTGCGCAACAATTCACACTCGTCGACTATCTTGAAGCTCAATATAAGCGTGCCGAATTAGCACGTACTATGCTTCAGTTCCATGAAACATATGATCTACTCCTTACACCTACTGCAATCGTATCTCCATTTAAAAATGAACACCACATGCCGCCAGAATGGGATACAAATAGGGCTTGGCTCTGGGAACTACCGACTTTTTGCTTTAATTTAACAAGGCAACCCGCAATTAGCGTGCCGTGTGGCTTCACCGATCTAAATTTGCCAGTCGGCTTACAAATTGTTGCTCCGATATACCAAGACTCCGTGGCTCTACGTGCTGCTTATGCATATCAACACGCCTATCCAACCACTGACCGTCGCCCCAGTTTGAATTAACTGGTAGTGCTATCTGATACTCGAATACCCAACAGATTGATGCCTAGAATGATAGGGACTACCGGATGTCGCAAGGAACAAATAGTCGATAGAGTATGTAACTACCCTATTCGCCGTTTCGGATCAACAGCTAGCCGCAAACCATCCCCGACCCAATTAAACGCAAGCGATACCACAACAATTGCAATTCCTGGTATGAATGTGATGTGAGGTGACGTTTGTAGCACAGGCGCTCCTTCTGACGTCATGATTCCCCAATCAGGAGTTGGGGGTTTAATACCAATGCCCAAAAAACTAAATCCAGCACCAATCAGAATCATTGCTCCGATAATAGTCGTACTATAAACAACTAGAGACCCAAGAACATTAGGCAGCACCTCCCGCCACACAATTTTAAAATGACTACTACCACATACTATAGCCGCGGTAATAAAATCCTTTTTCCTTAGTAGCGACGTTTCTGTATAAACAATTCTCGCCATGTAGGGAAGCTCAATTACAACAATCGCTATCATCACGTTCATCATCCCATCACCGAGGACACTGACTATAGCAAGACCCAATAACACGACAGGGAAAGCGAGAAAAACGTCGAGAGACCGCATAATCCCCTCACCGATCCATCCCAAATAATAACCAGCTGCTAGTCCTAGCGGCAAACTAATTACAAATGCTATAAGAGTCGGCACTATCCCAATCGCGAGAGACATTCTAGCGCCCCATATCAGCCTGCTAAGAACATCACGCCCCTGACCATCTGTACCAAACAAATAGCCTGGACTCAATGGGGGCAACAACCGATCACTACCTATAGCGGCCAGTGGGTCGCTGGGGCTTACCCATGGCGCAAATATCGCTAAAAACCCGGCAATAAAAACTATAACAATACCTATTACAGCGAGACGCTCAGATGCAAATGCCTTCCAGGCTTGCGCCCTTACAGTGGTGAGTTCCGTAGACCTTTCTATGAATTGCATATTCTTTAACAGTCCGAGGATCTGGATTATTTGGGTTGCAACTCTTAAAGAGTCTCTCTTTGTTTTGGATCGAGTAACGTACTGACAAAATCAGCGATCAAATTAGCCAATACGAATACCGCTCCTACAACTAATATTCCACCCAATGCCACCGGTATATCTCTCGCGGAAACAGCGTCATAAATTAATCGCCCAATACCAGGCCAGCTAAAGATAACCTCTGTAAATACAGCACCGCTGAAAAGCCATCCAATTTGAAGTCCAGAAATATTAATTGTGATTGGCAGGATATTTCGCAATGCGTGACGCCATACCCGTACTCGCAAAGGGATCCCCCTCGCTATCAGCGCCTGCATATAGGGTGCCTGTAATGCTTCCAACATAGCTGAGCGAACCACTCTTGCTAGTATCGTCAATGAGATAGCAGCCGTCGCGATGGCAGGAAGTATTAGATGAACTAGTACTGAAAGGGTGTGATTCTTGTCCCGAAATGAATACATGCGGCTTGCCGGCAACCAATCTAATGATAGTGCAAAAATATAGATCAGCATCAGAGAGAGCCAAAATACCGGCATCATTCCCAGAACAATAATAATTCCCATTCCTATCCGATCAAATAGACCACCCATTCGTAAAGCCGCAAAGATACCCAACGGCACACCTACGCTTAACATAATTACCACGCTTCCAGCCAACAGAATTAATGAGTTCACTGACTTATCTTTCAACACTTCAAGTACAGGATCATCAAATCGTGCAGATTGACCCAAGTCACCCTGAAGAACATCCCCTAGCCAAACGAAATACTGAACATGTGCCGGTTGATCCAAGCCGAGATAACTGCGCATCCGCGCAACGGCTTCAGGATTTCCTGATTGACTTCCCAATAAACTTACAGCCATATCACCTGGTAAGGCCTGTAACAAAACAAAAATTAGGATCGTAACGCCCCAAAGCGTGAACAAGGCGAGTAGGAGTCGTCTGACTAATAAGCGGAGCATAAAATTGGATAATTTTTATTATTGAACAGAACTTACTTGAATCCCTAATTTTAGATTGGGATATTTCCTGACAATAATAGGTGTTTAGAAAAGGGGTGGACGTTACTAGTAGGTCCACCCCGATTCTGAGTCAGTCAGTTCTTCAAATACAATTAGTCACAACTTAACCAGACACGAGCTACGAAACCGGTCTGCCAATCGGATACATGAGGATAATCTTCCACACACGATCTTAATACGATTGGCGCCGTATCGTTAACAATAGGCATAAACCACCCGGATTCCTTCACTAACTCTGCAACCTCATGATAAGCAGCGATAGCTGCTTGCTTATCGAGCATTTGATGAGCAGCCGTTATCTTATCAGTGACACCGATATCTTTCTGGCCTGGAGCTTGGTTAGCGGGGTTCAAAAACATATCTAGCCAATAGGCAGCAGTCCAACCCCAAGACATCTGTACTAAGGACCATTTAGGATCAAATCCCTCAAAGAACTTTGCGATATAGGCGTTCCATTCCTGCAGCTCAATCTCAGCGTCAAATCCAGCTTCGTTGAGATTACGTTGAATCCATTCCGCCATTTTGGCAGGCTGCATCTGGCCAGACCCACTGGTAGAGGTCGCGAATACAAGCTTAGTACCCACAGCACCTGCCTCTTCGAGTAGCGCCCGCGCTTTCTCAGGATCATAGGCATGCCACTTATCACTACTCTTATATGCCTCGGAAGTTCTACTCAGCCAACTTTCTCCAGGTAAGGCATATCCTGCAAGTAATTGGTTTGCCATACCTTCGCGATCAATTGCATGGTGAACTGCCATGCGAACACGCTCATCAGCAAACGCTGGTTCATCTTTGTTAAAACTAACAGTCCATATGTGAGGCATCGGACCTTGCGAAATTACGAATCCCTGTTTCTTTAGATTGTCGAGACTATCCGGGTCAGGGGCAATAATAATGTCAACTTCACCTGCTTGAAGAGCCGTCTGCCGAGAAGCTACATCTGGCATCACGACAACAATTACTCTATCTAAATACGGCGCCCATTCTTCATTCCAGTAGTCATCAAATCTCTCCAAAACCAATCTATCACCTGGGACTCTTTCGGCCATTTTAAATGGGCCAGTGCCAACTATATTGTCTTGAACTCCTTCATTGCCAAATTTCTCAACAGACTCGGGGCTAATGATACCCATCGGCCCGCAATCAGTCTGAGTAAACATACGCAGAAACGGATTGAACGGATGCGAAAGATGGAAATTAATGGTGTAAGTATCGACGACTTCAACTCTATCTAAGCCAGCGATCCCCCATCTCCATCCAGCCGCTGCTGAGGCCGCTTCATAATACTGAGGTGCATTTTCACGGCCCACTGTCGTCTGATCGAACTGACGGTAAACATTAAATTCAATATCTTCGGCAGTTAAGTCGGTCCCATCATGAAACTTGACTCCTTTTTTCAGATAAAAGGTATAAGTTTTTCCATCATCACTGACTTCCCAAGACTGGGCTATCCCGGGAATTAATGGTGGTGGAATACTCTTATCATCTGTCATATCCTGCTGCACCAATGGCTCAGCGATATGATTCATCACCCAACGTGCAGAACTCGTCGCACAGGTAATATGTGGATCCATTTCACCCAAATCAGCCTCATTGGCGACAATCAGTGTTCCTCCTTTACGAGGCTCACCAGTAGCTATCGAGGAACTAGAAAAAACGAACATCAGTACAGACACTAGATACAACAACGGCTTAATACTAGATAGATTTGGCATGGTCATCTCCTTAGTCTTAGTTAGAAATCTTTAGTTGTTTATCGCTCTTATGTTATTTAGACAAATCATGCAAATTCAACTCATCTAGACCCGGCGACTAAATGTTTAGTGAGGTCATGCTTCGGATTACCAATAACATCCTGGCAGGATCCAAATTCGACCACACGACCTTCAGACATTACGGCGACACGATCGCTCATAAAATATACCACGTTAATGTTATGGGCTATAAATAAGTAGGTTAATTGTAGAGTTTCTTGAAGTCGCTTTAGCAGATTAATTATCTGCGCTTGAATTGTAACGTCAAGAGCTGAAACCGGCTCATCAAGAACTATGAACTGGGGGTTACTAGCCAATGCTCTAGCAATGGCTACCCTTTGTGCTTGCCCACCACTAAACTGATGGGGGTAGCGTTCAGCATGTGTGGCAGCAAGACTTACCATTTCCAGCACCTCTAATACACGAGCTTTTCGTTTGTCTTTACTCCAGCCCAAATTGATCAGCGGTAATTCTATCGACCTGCCGATAGGTAACTGTGGGTTTAATGACGCTAGTGGATCCTGAAATACCAACTGGCAATCCATACGTTGCTTAATTCTCGAACCAGAAATTATGCTTTCTCCATCAAAAATTATCTCGCCTGAGGTTGGCTTAATCAGCCCAAGCATCATCATACCCAAGGTTGTTTTTCCGGCACCTGATTGACCAACCAATGCCAAGGTTTCTCCAGAATAGATGCTCAGAGACACTTCATCTACGGCCCGAAATGTTCCAACCCGACGAGGCACAACGATCCCTCTCTTAACTGGTATGTCCCGACAAACGTTCTTGACTTCTATTAGTACTTTATTTCCGTTCATGCTTACTTAGCCATGTCGTCTGGCAAGATCACTAGGCAAATTTCCTCTGAGATGACAACGCACCTTTCTCGAACCATCAATTATTTCGAGTTGTGGTTCACTTTCTTCGCAGAATGGAACCCGCTCCATACATCGTTCAGCAAATGAGCAGCCCTGGGGAAGGGCACTGGCGTCAGGTGGCTGCCCATCTAGTTGTGCAAGAATACGATTCGCGTCGCCTATCTTGGGTACAGACTTAAGCAAGCCTTCTGTATAGGGATGCTGAGGCGAAGATAAAACGTCCTTGGCCGGGCCTGCTTCTACTATCTTACCGGCATACATCACGTTTACAGAGTCTGCAACCTGTTCAATTACACTAAAATCGTGGGTAATCAGTACGATACCGATACGGAATTTGTCTTTTAATTCTATGAGTAAGTCTAATAGTTCCGATTGAATCTTGGCATCGAGGGCGCTGGTCGGCTCGTCTGCGATTAGCAACTGAGGACGGCACAATAAAGCCATAGCGATCATAACTCGCTGACATTCTCCACCGCTAAGCTGATGAGGATAAGCATGCATAATGTGGTCGACATTCTGAACTCTAGCAGTGGAAAGAAACTCCATTGCCCGCTCTCGTGCCTCTTGACCATTTAGAGTCATTTGGAAACGAGCTGTTTCCACAAGCTGATCACCAATAGAAAAGAAAGGGTCGAGGGCCGCTCTTGGATTCTGAAAAATCATAGTAGCTTCAGAACCTCTAGTATTTTCCATACTTTCTTCACTAGCCTTTAGAAGATCTACACCGTTTAAAGTAACCCGACCACTCACGATTCGTCCTGGCGAAGGTATTAGACGAAGTATCGAAAGGCCGGTCATAGTTTTTCCGGAGCCAGATTCCCCGACAATACCCATTATTTGGCCACGATGTGCCACAAACCCAACATCTTGTACCGCTTTTACTAGTCGTTGCCCTAAATCAAAATGGGTCGTCAATCCTTCAACGATTAGCAATGGATCTTCGACGCTACAATTTGCGTCACGATCTTCTCTTTCGGAAGTCATTTACAGTTCTCAGCAATTTGAAAGCACCTTCAGACTCAGCAAATATATATGGTTTTTACTAATCTCGTCGGGAACCGACAAACAAAGTGAAAATAGGTTCCATAATCAATAATCTTAAATGTTCGGATCAAATATTCTTGAGCCAAAAGTAGCATAGAATCCGATTATTCCCTATAGGAGGCTACTCGCGCTGCCGTGTGCTGAAACTGGACCCGTTCCTGTCCTCTCTAGTCCCTTCAGGTCCATTTGCGTGGAGTCGGAGCCTGTTATTTAAAGGGTTTTAGGACTGT
>CAZBMS010000069.1:0-7241 GCA_964493125.1 uncultured Dehalococcoidia bacterium
CGGTAATTGCCGCCATTGCTATCGGCAAAGACGTAGCCACAAGAGTTCCAAACACTAGCGCCAACGCAGCAATAACTAATGGTAAACTAACGGCCTCAGATCTCTGCAAATCCTCCTCGGCTGCTACGTTTAGTTCTGAGAAAATCGCTATGCCACCAGTAGCCCACACTCTGAAACCTTCAGGCTCTTGAATCATACCGCGTAGGGAATGATATAAATCCATCCCCTCATCAACGGTTGCGTCAAGATTAACGGCTACATAGGAGGTATGCCCATCTTCAGAAACAAAACCAGCGTTCCCGGTACTGTAAAAGGATGTAACGTCCGTAACTTTGTCACTGGATGTCAGGTCTTGCAGAGATTTCGAAATCGCCGATTTGTATTCGGGATCAGTAGCACGCAAGTCAGGATTAGAGTAAACAATAATGATTGAGGCTCCCTGAATATCCAATTTCTCTGCGAGTATATTGAGGGCTATCCGTGATTCAGTTTCGCTTTCGCCAAAGCCACCTTTGAGTTCCGACAACAATTTAGGGGCAAACATTCCGGACACAATTATTGAAACCAGCCAGAACAAAATAACTGCCTTTTTATAGCGGACCATTTGAATGCCAAGTTGGTAAAGCATGAGTCTAATAAGTATATGGCACCGACGATTTTGTGACAATTCTCACAACGCTCTATAAAAACACTGGATTGACACGCATTCGTTGCAGAAATAGAATTGTATGGTTTGGAGACAAATTCATGGATTATGCTGTAGTAAAAACAGGCGGGAAACAGTACCGAGTGAGCCCTGGCGACATCATCGACATTGAGAAGTTGCCCGGTGAAAGCGGTTCTATTATAGAATTACCTAACGTGCTCTTACTCTCCCAAGCAGGAAAAGTCACTATTGGGAAACCCGAAATCGACGGTGTGAAAGTAGTAGGTGAGGTAGAGGAACAGAAGAAGGGCAAGAAGTTGGTGGTGTTCAAGTTTAAATCGAAAACCAGACAAGGTACTAAAACTGGGCACAGGCAACAGCTAACCAGCCTTCGTATAAAAGAAATAGTAACCGGGAAGGAAAAAGCTGCGCCAAAAAAGCGCACTAGTAAGGCAAAACAGGAGAGCAGTGATGGCTCATAAAAAGGGACAAGGTAGCTCTAGAAACGGCCGAGACAGCAACAGTAAAAGACTTGGAGTTAAACACTACGGTGGCGACTTAGTAACTGCTGGAAGCATTATAGTCAGGCAACGTGGCACTAAGATAAGACCAGGTCTAAATGTCGGCATCGGGAAGGATCATACACTATTCGCAAAGATCAGTGGCCAAGTTAGATTTGACCATGCTACAAAAGAACGTAAACGTGCCAATATCGATCCAGTGGAAGTTGGAGTTTAAATTGAAAACAGGTATACACCCAGAATATTATCACGATGCCGTAATAACTTGTTCGTGTGGCAACACACTCACAACGGGGTCTACAAAAAAAGAACTTAAGGTGGAAGTATGTAGCAGCTGTCATCCTTTCTTCACAGGGGAACAACGTATAGTTGACACGGAAGGACGAGTCGACAGAATCAAGAAACGCTACGGCTTGAAGTAGAAACAGCTATTAGCAGTTGAAAAAGGGGCGGTGAGTACCGCCCCTTTGTAAATTTAGGTTCTAATTGAACTCAAAACACGAAAATAAACCCGACTCTTCCTCGGAATTTGCTGCTCCTTATTTATACGGAGGCCAAGCTGTAATCGAAGGGGTCATGATACGAGGCAGACACTTCTCATGCGTAGCAGCTCGCCGACCAAATGGGGAGATCACTCACAAAGTCACGCCTTTAAGCAACGTGTTCACAGGCAAGTTACGCAGAATACCACTAGTAAGAGGCATTCTGATTTTGGGGGAGACTCTGGCACTAGGAATGAAAGCACTCGCCTATTCAACTAATGTTCAGCTTGAAGATGAGGGGCAAGAACTTGGTGGATGGAGCCTCGCCTTAATGATTACAATCTCTCTTACACTTGCGATCGGATTGTTTTTCCTGGTACCTCTCTTCGTTAGCATTGGTTTTGAACACTTTGTAGAATCGGCACTTATCAGCAACATTATCGAGGGGCTAGTCCGGCTTCTTGTTTTCTTAATGTACGTGTGGGGTATCGGATTCATTCGCGACATTCGCAGAGTTTTCGCCTACCATGGCGCAGAACACATGGCAGTAAAAACTTATGAGTCCGGCCAACCTCTACAAGTAAACAACATAAGAGCTCATTCGACAGCTCATCCAAGATGTGGCACGGCATTTCTTCTTACGGTTATGGTAGTAGCCATATTCACCTTTGTATGGTTAGGAAGGCCAGCATTACCATGGTTGATAGCATCGAGATTATTTCTTATACCTCTGATAGCCTCAATAGCATATGAAACTATAAAATACAGCGCTTCACACCAAAAAAATCCCCTCGTACGGCTAATAGTAATACCAAATTTAATGCTTCAGAAACTGACCACGAGAGAACCAGAAGATGAGCAGATAGAAGTTGCCATACACGCAATGGAAACCGTGATAGCAGCAGATATCAACCATGAATCCAAATAAAACAAACCACTCCCAAAAATCATTGAGGGCCTGTTGGCGGAATTAGTGGTTTAGGCCTAAGCACTCGTTGCAGAGTCGTATCTATCTACGGCGTTTTTCACTACCATTTCTATGTCCTGGGCCAGTATGTAGCCATCTGCAACAAGCCTTTCAGCATCTCTAGTCACCAAGCCAACATATTCATCACGGTCTTTATACCTTTCAGTTATAGAAACTCTTGGGTCGTCTTTTTTCTCACGTTCAGCTTCAGTCTTAGGAAACCATCGCGAAAAGCCGATCATTGGAATCTGTTGATCAGAAGCACCTGTGCTTGGATGTCTAACATTCCAACCAGCGTGCGTCGCGACAGCCTGAGTTAGGTCAGGGAGTCTGATTCCACCAACTTCGTTTCCATCCGAATCAACCGCTGAAACTAAACAAACGTATCGATCTCCCTCGGAAGTTGGATACTCTCCTATACCTTCTGAGGATCGTTCTCCAAGGTCCATAGCCCTCAGCACCCATAACTTAGACCTATCAGGAGTCACCTGCTCTGGAAGTGCATCGAATGCATTCAGAACATTGTTTCTAGATACAGCTGTTCCGTCATCAATCCTTGGATGTCTGCTTTCAGGGGGTGACACCCCATCAGATATCCACTTCTCAAGATTTGCAAAAGCGGCTCTTAGTAACGGTGAGTAATCTATTACATTAGGGGCATAAAGCGGGAAAGCTCCCTCAGCCCCGGGTTCATTAGATTGTGGCATCACACCAGAGCCATGTTGAGTGCCGGCAAAATGATATACCCGTACATAGTCTGTATCATGCGCAACGTCATTTTCACCGATTGGATCTGTGTGCATTAGCGAACCGTCTCCACGCCAATACTCTGCAGAACTGTTAGTATAAATAACCTTGGGCCTGTGCTCACTTTTGTTCAATCGTTTGAGTAAACCGTCCTTAAGCCCTGTAAATGGATCTGTGAGCTCTACATCATGGAACGGAAACATATGACCAAACCCAGGATATGACTGATTGGAAGGTTGAGCAAACCTGTGATTGAAGGCCCCTAATCTACCTCCAGCCACATGTGGAAGCAGCCCATCAAACACCTTTCTACCCGATTCATCCACGTTCAAGCCAAGATAAAGAAAATGCCTCAACATACGACCAGTCTGTGATACCCCATATCCAATAGCTTTATCCAGCCTACCTACTTCATTGAAAAGAGTTGAAGCATCATACTTGAGAAAGGAAGTCGCATCTCTCAATGCAAGTAGCCCGCTTCCGGTTATTGGCGAATCCTTAGTCTCATATACGATCTGATAGTATTTGCCTGGCAAAAATCCACTCTCCAGATATACGTGCTCATCACTTGGCAAAACCCCATCGGAAGTTTCTTTTGCAAAGCTCCATTTGTCTCGAGGTATAAGAACGTCTTCATCATCTTCAAAATCTTTAATGTATAAACTGGCGTCTTGGCTATAAACATCTTTTACGCGCAAAGGTTTATGTACACGATCAGCAAGCAACCAGGTTTTCGCTTGATGGTTAGGTCTGATTTCAACCACCGTTTTCCCAGCATTTGATTCCTCAGAAAAATCAGCTATGGGCGGATTAAGCCCCATCAGGATTTCACTTCTGTAAACGTCCCACTGCCAACCAAGCGATGCTACAGTCACTCCTCTCTCAAAAAGAAACCCGTCTCCAGAATCCGGGCTTACACTTGCGTCTTTTCCAGTTCGATTCAGAGTATCCACTACACGTTTTCTACCTCGATTAGGCAACTCAACTAGGACTCTATTGACCCCTCTGTCAGGGTCAACCGGCTTTATAACAGTGAAGTCTGACGTGAAACTGATATTCCCATCACTATTTTTCCTTGCCAATTGTAAGTCAACTATGGATTTATTAGCTTCATGGTTCGGGTCGACTTCATAAGTTAATATTCCATCAACCTGCTCGTACGAGCCACAATCTCCAAATTTCCGCCCATTCGCATACTGGAACCGGTTAGTAATATCAAAGTTTATGACCGCCATCACATGCCTCCAATCACCTAGATTTATCCGTTTTCAACCACTAAAGGTTAATGCCGTTAAGATACGTTACAGTCGTCTAATGTCTCCTAGACCTAAGCTCTGACCACACAGCCTCAGGAGTAGTTCCTGACGCAGCTATAAGAACTAATACGTGGTACAGCAAGTCAGCAACTTCACTGGTGACTTGGTCAACATCTCCCTGTGCAGCGGCGATGGCTACCTCTCCTGCTTCTTCAACAACTTTCTGACCCGCTCTACCAACTCCAGCTTTCAGTAAATCGGCAGTATAGCTACCTTCAGGCAACTCTTTTTTCCGTTCCTGTATCAACGCGAAGAGTTCATCCAAAATTCCAGAACCCGATTCACTGTTAGCAAAATCAGGCTGAGAATCTTCAACCGTCGTAAAAAAACAACTAATGTTCCCAGTGTGACAAGTGGGGCCATCTGACTCAACCTGAAATATTAACGCATCTCCATCACAGTCCTGAAAAACTTTTCTCATGTGCAGGAAATTTCCTGAGATCTCTCCTTTATGCCAAAGATCCTCACGACTACGACTATAAAACTCGACACCACCCCCCTCAACAGTTCTTCTAAAGGACCCGGGACTGACATAGCCTAGCATCAACACTTCCTTAGTGTTTATGTCTTGGATAATTGAAGGTACGAGACCTTGTTTGTCCAATTTAATAGTCATGCATTCACCTCATCACAAGTATTTACGATTTCCAGAAGGTCATTGAGATCCCCAAGTTGGTAGTCAGGTGCTGGTAGACTCGGATCTAAGGCTATATGATCACGCATCAACATGGCCGTCTTCATTCCCACATTTTGCCCACCGAACACATCATCAAGCTGAGTGTCACCCACATAAACGCAGGCTTCAGGGTTAACTCCAATCATTTCAGCAACGCAATAAAACAGTCCAGGCATAGGCTTATATGATTGAGCTGTTTCAGAGGTCAAAATAGCATCGAACGAAAGGCCGTGCCTATTCAACAAAGGTATAAGGGCATCGTTATCAGCGTTCGACAATAACCCAACCTTAAGATAACTTACCGACCTTAAGGCCTCAAGAACATTCCTTACTTCAGGAAATAAATCTCTAACTCCTTGATCTATTATAGATTTCTCGCTAGCGAAATCAGGGTCTCCTCCACCAAAATACTGAAAAGACTTTTCGAAAGCCTCCCTCCACGCCTGCCGATAAGTCTTGAATGGAGGCGGTCTTCCATTAGCGTCAACCTGGAGACGATCTTTCCTAAATTCCATCTCAATTGGCTTCCAGTAATCCCATAAGACAGAACCTCTGATAGAAAGTCTCTGGGATGCACATATTTCATCGAAGGTCTTCATCCAAAGATCGCTAGTATTCTTCACGAGTGTTCCATACATATCAAAAACGACCGCTTCGATCAGCCTCATGACTCTACCATTCGAACTGGGACATCGCGGTCTCCCAAAAACCGTTTGGCTTCTGATATTGAATGTTCACCAAAATGGAAAATACTTGCAGCCAAAACAGCGTCCGCGTGACCATTTACGACAGCACTGTACATGTGATCTAGAGTACCGGCGCCACCACTGGCTACCACAGGCACACTTACTGAATCCGAAATGGCACGTAGTAACTCCAAATCGTATCCCTCTTTGGTGCCATCGGCATCAATACTATTCACCACTATCTCCCCAACTCCTATACTTACAGCCTTAACTGCCCATTCAATCGCATCAATTCCAGTAGCCCTACCGCCATCCGCTCCTGTGTGGGTATACACCTCCCAGCGGAGATCCCCAGACGTCACTCTGCGCGCATCCATACCCAAAACAATGCACTGACTTCCAAAAGCTTCTGCTCCCATTTCAATCAATTCGGGAGTTTGCACTGCAGCGGTGTTTATAGAAATTTTGTCTGCGCCAGCCTTGAGCATTGTGTTCATGTCTTCAACGCTCCGCAGTCCGCCTCCAACTGTAAGAGGAATGAAAAGCTTCTCAGCCGTTCGACTTACTACGTCGAGTATTATGCCTCTATTTTCCGATGACGCAGTTATGTCATAAAACACCAGCTCGTCTGCCCCTTCGCTATCATAAAATTCCGCAAGCACCACCGGATCACCAGCATCCCTATGATCTCGGAAATTGATACCTTTGACGACCCGTCCGTCTTTAACGTCTAAACAAGGAATAATGCGTTTTGTAAGCATTCTTAATCTAGCTGAACCTTCTTACAGCGTCACTCAAATTTATCTTGCCTTCGTAAAGAGCTGTACCCAATATTACTCCCTCGACACCCAAATCATTCAACAAGTCCAAATCTTCAATCGAACCAACTCCGCCCGAGCTTATGATAGAAGCACCCACTTCTTCCATCAAGCTGCCAACAGAGGCCACATTAACCCCTGAAAGGGTTCCGTCGAGTGAAATATCAGTGTAAATAAATCGATTCACTCCCAGAGTCATCATGAATTTCATCAAATCGATGGATCCTATTTTTTCTTTCTCTTCCCATCCGTTCACTGCCACTAGACCATCCTTCGCATCGACGCCCACAGCCACAAAATCAGATCCTAGCGCCTGACAAGCTTCCCGTATCAACTCTGGGTTTTTCACTGCGACAGTGCCAAACACAATTCTATCTATACC
>CAZBMS010000070.1:0-7183 GCA_964493125.1 uncultured Dehalococcoidia bacterium
TGGAGGAAGGTAGCTTCAGGTGTGATGCGAATATAAGTATAAGAGAAATGGGCGAAGATGAGCTTGGAGCTAAAGTAGAAGTCAAGAATATGAATAGCTTTCGGGCTGTTTTTAGAGCTTTGCAGTATGAGATCGAAAGGCAATCTAAAGTATTGGATGAGGGAGGACGTATAGTTCAGGAAACTCGTGGATGGCTAGAGGAAGAAAGTATAACAGTTTCCCAGAGGTCTAAGGAATTTGCTCATGATTATAGGTATTTCCCAGAGCCAGATCTTTTGCCTTTATTAGTTAGTCGTAAATGGGTTGCAGAAGTAGAATCCACAATGCCAGAATTACCCGATTCTAGGGCAAAGAGGTATGTTGATCAGCTAGGTATTAGTCAATATAAGGCGGAGCAATTGACGCTGAACACTAGTGCAACCAGTGATTACTTTGATGCGGCAATTATTGGCATTAATGGGTTAACGAATGATGAGAGGCAAGCCAGTGCGGGTATAGTATGTAATCTGGTGTTAGGTGACGTTATGAGATTATTTAATGGCATCGGATCAGAGCTGGACACTCGCAGACTCAATCCGTCGCACGTTCTTGAAGTTGCCACCATGCTGGAAAGTAGACAATTGAGTACAAACATGGCCTCTGAGGTTCTAGATGCTTTGTTCGAATCACCCGACAAAACACCTAATATGGTAGTAGATGAGCGTGGATTAGAGCAGATCTCGGATGTATCTATGATATATTCCAAGGTTGATGAGGCTATAGAAAGCAACCCTCAGGCTGTAGAAGACTATTTTCGAGGTAAAGAATCTGCTGTAAAATTCTTGGTGGGACAGGTTATGAAGTCCACTAAGGGGCAAGCAAATCCTGTCTTGGCTACTGAAGCCATACAGGAAAAATTGAAGACATTAGGTAAAACATGATTGCTAGATTTAACCACTATCGTAAACCTAGCAAGTTGTCGTGGCACAATGGAGTAACTATATGCAGACTTATATGAATTTGGCGGCTGTAATTCTTTCAGTAGTTCTTATAGCGGTGGTATTGCTTCAGGTTAGGGGAGGGGGCTCGGGATTATTTGGCGCAGCGGAAGGCACTTTTCGTACCCGGAGAGGTGTAGAGCGAATAATGTTCCGTTTCACTATACTGTTGGGTGTTCTGTTTGTGTTGTTGTCTTTGGTCAGCGTATGGAAGCCATGGGATCGTTTTTAGAAAGGGTTAAGTTTTCGATAGTTCTACAGTGTCTCCAGGCCTTAAGGTACCGGTTTCCAATACCACAGCCGTGATACCACGCCTTCCAAGGAATGACTTTATTATACTGTCGTGATATACGTTCAATGTTGCACACGGCTTATTTTGACTTGTAACTTGTATTGACACTTCGGTTCCTAGTTGTAATATATTTCCAACTTTAATTTGTGACAGATCTCCTAATCCTTCAACTAGTATATTTTCTCCTAATGATCCTGGCGGTAGTTGAATCCCTAACTCCGATTCCACAGCTTTCACAGATTCACGAGCAACTATTGTCAAGTGTCTTGTATTGGGCTCTTCTTCTCCAGATTTCTTGTGTTTGTTTATGGAGCTTGCGTGGAAGTCTCCATCAATTCCATAAATGCCTACGGAGACTTCCGGTGCGGGAAATTTAGGGATCCCACTTGTTGTCCGTGCACAAACTGCGATGATAGTTCCACTAGTTAAATCCTGATGCAATGTACCAGTCCTTTTGTCTACTCAAGTAAGAATTCATAAATTCCAGATAGTAAGCTTTAGTGCTTCCTCCACGTAGTACCCTCAGGCGAATCTTCTAGGGTTACTCCAAGCTCAGTTAAATTATCCCGTATTGAATCCGCTACAGAAAATTGTTTGGCTTCGCGAAGATCCTTTCTTATGCTTATGAGGAGATCTATAAAAGGTGCAGCCTCAATGTATTTTGAATCATTATCATCAGCAAAAGTTAAACCAAGTATTCTTCCAAGGTTCAAAAGCAGCTTCTGTGCTTGATCAACTGATCCCCCTTCATCACGAGCCCTATTTATGTCTCTACAAAGATCGAAGATTACTGCGAGAGCTCTTGGGGTGTTTAAGTCGTCGTCCATCGCTTCGTCAAATCGTTTCTTGTATGATTCAGTGGTTAGTGACGGGCCATTCCCAGAAGACTCTTTTAGCGCGGCCCTGATTCGTTCCAAAGCACGCTCTTGGGCCAGTACATTTTCATTGGTATAACTTAAAGGACTCCGGTAATGAGAGCTCAGGAAAAACAGTCTCAATGCGTCGGTAGAAAATTTTGATAAGGCTTCATTTACAGTTATAAAGTTACCTAGGGATTTACTCATCTTATCTTCGCCAAGCCTGAGCAAGCCGTTATGAACCCAGAATTGTGCCATAGGTTTTCCGTCGTTGAACGCCTCTGTTTGCGCTATTTCATTTTCGTGATGCGGGAAAACTAAATCTTGCCCACCACCATGTATGTCCAGAGTTTCTCCTAGATAGGCCAATGACATAGCACTACATTCAATATGCCACCCTGGCCGACCTTTACCCCATGGACTATCCCAAGACGGTTCACCTGGTTTCTCAGCCTTCCAAAGAGCGAAGTCTAAGGGGTCATTTTTTAATTCACCTGGCTCTATTCGAGCGCCTACTCGCATTGTATCAAGAGTTCTGTGACCCAACTTCCCGTAGTCTTTTTTCTTCCTAACCCTGTAGTAAACGTCGCCTTGAACCGTGTAAGCGTAGTCTTTATCGATAAGCCCACCTATGATTTCTTGAATCTTTGGTATTTCTTCCGTTGCGCGTGGATAAATATCAGCCCTTTTGACATTTAACGCGTCCATTTCTTCGAGATATGCCGCTATGTTCTTCTCAGCCAAGTCCTGAACGGTTATGCCCATATCGTTCGCACTGGCTATCATTTTGTCATCTATGTCGGTGAAGTTTTCTACGTACTTAACATCGAACCCTCTGTATTCTAGATACCTTCTCAACACATCAAATACTACTGATCTCATCGCATGTCCGATATGGGCTGCTGCATATGGTGTGATGCCACATACGTACATCTTTATTGAGCCGTCTGTGGTAGTAAGCTCTTTGGTCTTTGCAGTTAAGGTATCGTGTAAGTTCATTTTTTTGATTCTATGAGCGCTATTGAATGACAAGCCACACCGGTCTGACTACCTGTGAACCCCAACCCGTCGGTGGTAGTTGCCTTAATACTCACTCTTTGGCTATCTATATCTAAGAAGGTTCCGATTTCTTTTCTCATCAGATCCAGATATGGAGTCAATTTGGGTTTTTCGGCAACGATTGTAGCATCGAGATTGACTACGCGCCAACCTTCACGTCCTAGCAATTCCTGTACTTTAGTCAACATCGCAGTGCTTTTTATCCCAGCTAACTCGAGATTCTCTGAAGGGAAGTGCTGGCCGATATCTCCTAACACTGCGGCGCCTAGCAGCGCATCTATAATCGAGTGGATGAGGACATCTCCATCACTGTGTCCTTCTAATCCATTATCCTTGGCTATTTCGATGCCGCCCAATATAAGCGGTCGTTCGCTAGCCAGTTTATGAGCATCGTATCCTATGCCTACTCTCAAAAATGCGACTCCGATCCGTCACTTAGGATTTTTTCAACGAACGCAACATCCTCTGCAGTAGTGATTTTAATGTTTGAATACAAGCCTTCGTAGAGATGTATTTTAAATCCGGCCAATTCCATTAGCTCTGCCTCATCAGTAACGGTTTGATCTATCTTTGTGAAAGCTCTCTCGAGATCTTCTAATTTAAAGATTTGAGGAGTTTGTGCGGCTCGTAGTGTAGTCCTGTCCAGAGTCTTTTCAACCTGATTGTTTCTGGATGCTATTTTGATCGTGTCTGTTACTGGGATTGCGGGCACTGCAGAACCCCATTTTATTGCCTCATTGATTCCATTTTCTATCAAATCCTTGGTCAAACAAGGCCGGGCTGCGTCATGTATAACCACCCATCTATGTCTCTCTAATTTGGCTAGGCCGTTTCTAACTGAATCTTGACGTCGGTTCCCGCCAATGCATATTTCGCTTACTTTGCGAAATTCATGATTATCTACTACTTCTCTCGCTAAGTTTTGTTTATCTTTTCTGACTACCAATACAACATTGCGTATAGATGGAGCAGCCTCAAATGTTTCTAGGACAAATGACAGAACAGTTGAGCCGTGCAGATCCATGAACACTTTATCGGTGCCTTCCATTCTGCTGCTTTGGCCTGCTGCAACAATTATTGCTGCTGAGTCCCGAAGTTGAGGATCGTGCTGATCACGAGATATGTTATTGACTGGCATTATCAGATAGCTGTTGTCTGAGCGAAAATCAGGCGTCCCGCCGCCGTCTGAAGTACACGGGTGACAGAAACATCTACAGTCTTATCCAAAAACCGCCGCCCTCCTTCGACTACTACCATAGTTCCGTCGTCTAGGAATCCAACGCCTTGCCCTGACTCCTTCCCTTCTTGGATGACGCTCAGCTCCATTTCCTCTCCAGGCAGCACTACAGACTTTAATGCATTCGCTAGCTCGTTAACGTTTAGAACATGAACATCTTGAATTTCGGCAATTCTGTTTAGGTTAAAGTCAGTGGTTACTATCGGTGCATCAAGGCTTTTCGCTAGCAGAACTAACTTGGCATCGACTTCTTGCCCTTCCGAGCGATCTACGTCTAAAACTTGTACTGGGCTATCAGAGTCTTTTCTTAATTTGTTCAGCATTTCCAGTCCACGACGACCTCGATTTCTTCTTACGGAGTCGCTTGAGTCGGCTATATGCCTCAGTTCATCTAGGATGAATGTCGGTATTATAAATTGGCCAGGTACAAATCCAGTGTGACTTATGTCGGCTATTCGACCATCTATGATTGCACTGGTATCTAATACCATCTTGCTGTTTGATTTCCTCTCACTAGATGAGGAGTTTTGGAGTTGGGGGAACAGAGATAGCAAATCCTCTTCTCTATTTACAGCTATAGCTCCGCCGATTATTGCGAATAGAAGAGTTAGTATGATTGGTAGCCATACCCCAGGCCAGTCGGTTAATCTAGAAAAAGGGACAGAAATAAGTATTGCCACCACCAGCCCGGAAGTAAGGCCGATAGTAGATGCGAGTATTTTAGAAGAAGGAACACTTTGGCTAGATGATATTATGATCTTCGCAGCTAATTTAGTGATATAGGGAGTAGCGATGAGCCCAACTAGGGCAAATGATAGAAGTATGGCTACGTTTAGTTGAGGGTTATTCCCCATTGCCGCGGAACGTTCCAATTCTGTCCCTAGGGGCCACGCAATCAGTCCTAAAAATATTGCTCCTGCAAGGCGTTGTCCCAAGCTAAAAGATTTCAACAACGTCTCCTCTGCCACCCATTCCTCAGTCCCGACAACAATTATCTATATGATTTTTGTCAGGCGATAAAACTTGGAGCGTACGCTCCCAATCTCTTAAATCCCCGAATAAAGAGGCGGGGTGATAACAAGTATAGATGAAATCCAAGTGTAGCAAAGGCGTCGACACACTGTCAAAAGCCGCTAGTTTATTAGTTGTATAAGGAACAGGCCTTAATACTAGAAGCTTGTATTGGGATTACCAAGGGTTTGCTCGATTATCTTTGTCTAGCGATACGAGTCTATCCACGGTCAAATTTTTTCCATTAAGAGAAACCAAAGTAGGATTAATTTTACCGTCATCTACAACGTATACGTTTTCCCCCAAATCAGACTTATACAAGATCTTGGGATCTCTCCATTCCCCCCTCCGGGATTGTATACATACGTTGGTCCCTTTCTTTACGATTTGAATTCGCCCTAGAGATCTTATTGGCCTACTTCTCGCTACAAAGCCTGGCCTGTGTCTATAAACGCCAATAATACTCGATTCTTGATCAGAGGCGATAGGCTTTTTGGAAACCTCAATTATCGGTTTCCCTATAAGTTCGTAAACGATTTCGTTTGTAATTTCATCGACCAAATCTGAGGTGAGATTTAGATGGATCATTATTCCTAAATTTGATTCAGGCAACAAAAGCATAACCGTGTTCCAACCTCCACTAATGCTGCCGTTGTGACCGAAAGCATTGTGCCCAAAGATCGTTTTCAGTTGAAAGCCTAGACCCATTCTTGTACTTAGGTTTGGATCTGGCGCGTATTGTACTTCAAGCATTGAGTCGAAAGTTTCATTCGAAACGACTCCTGCAGACTTATTCAATAAAGACTTTGTGAAAACACACATATCTTCTAGTGATGACATTACTGATCCAGCTGCAGCCGGCCCTACATAGTCGTATTTGCTTGCCCTAATATTCGTTCCGTCAATAAGGTCGCCATATACTAGTTCGTCACCGATGATTTCCATACGATCAAGCTCGTCTTGACCTAAATCTCTGTGGTAACCGACTGACATTCCTTCGACCGGATTGTCGTAGGCATAGGAATCTTCCATTCCAAGTGTGTCAAATATCACTTTGTGTATCACGTTGTGCCAGCTATCTTCCTCTGCCCTAGCTACTATCTCTCCGAGGATACCCCATCCATGATTGGCATAATGCCAGTCTGAGCCAGGTTCGAAATCTACATCGATGCCATTTGGGTAGTGATTCGGAATGTCAAATTGTCCTGAGGTTCCCCATAATTTCAAATCTGCTCCGTTGTAGTCTTTAAACTCTGGAAACTCTCCAATTCCTGAAGTGTGAGTGAATAGATGCTTAACCCTTACAGGACTAAACCGAGTATTAAATTTTATACTGGGGACAAGTTCGGTAACTTCTGCCTCCATGTCCAATTTTCCTTGTTCTACAAGCCTCATAGCTGCAAGGGCAGTCATAATCTTGGTAATTGAACCAATCCTTTGTACGGTTTTAGCTGTGTGTTTGGTTTTGGTTTCTAATTCGGAGTAACCAAAACCCTCCATGAACAGTATTTCCTCTGAGGAGACAACGCCTAGACCTATTCCTGGCAGTTTATGCCTTACTATAAGGTCTTGGGCTAACTTTGCTAGTTTCGTCGTGTCAGGCTTCATTTATCAATCCTTATTTGGTTAGCCGGAGGCAGTATCACTAACTCACGTATTAATTTTGCAGGTTTCTGAAGGCACATATATCTTTAACGGAGAATTTACTCTAACGTTAGCTTAATGGCAATCAAACTTTGCAAAAGGTAGA
>CAZBMS010000071.1:0-4689 GCA_964493125.1 uncultured Dehalococcoidia bacterium
CCTACTAGCGTGCTGGATCGATATAACCCTGCCACCGTCGCTCAGTCATACAGCCGACTACTCGTTGAGAACAGATAATGCGGGTTCTCCATACGATAACCAGTCTACAAACAGGGGGGGCTGAGACTGCTCTTTGCCGAATCTTGACGAATTTAGAACCTGAAAACGCTAAATTGCATCGTGTAATTTCTCTAGGCCCAGGCGGATTTCTTTCCAAACAAATATCCGAGGCCGGCGTGCCCGTTGACGTACTCGGTGGTACCAAACGAATTTCTGCTCTCTTACTGCTGATGAAAGTAGCGAAAATTGCTGATCAATTTCAACCAGATGTTTGTATAGGCTGGATGTACGATGGCAATCTTGCAGCATGGGTAGCCGCCCGGAAAACACGAGCCCCCCTGGCCTGGAATATTCGTCATTCAATTTCTGATATCGCTAACGAACCCATAGGATCACGACTTGCCATTAAGTTGAACTCACTGCTATCTAGCTTTCCTACTAAAATTTCCTACAACAGCAAAATAGCTGCCGGTCAGCATATTGGCCTTGGGTTTCCAGCAGACAAAGCCGAAGTAATTGCAAACGGCTTTGATACTACTCAGTTTCGACCAAATCTAATATGTCGTGGAGAATGGCGAGAGAAGCTAGGCATTGGGTCCGAAACGTTTGTTGTTGGCCACGTAGCACGATATCACCCTATGAAAGGTCACAAAACTCTTTTGAAGGCTATTCGTCAATTTAGCCAACGAGCGCCAAACATCAAATTGGTAATGGCGGGCCGTGATGTAGACTTTGACAATAGAGAACTTAAATCTTTCATTGCCGCACACAATCTCGACCATCTCGTCGTTCTCCTTGGCGAAGTACTGGAAATAGAAACGCTAAATCCAATGTTTGATGTGTCCGTCAGTTCTTCAATTTGGGGTGAAGGGTTTTCTAACACATTAGGAGAATCAATGGCATGTGGTATCCCTGTTATTGCTACTAATGTGGGAGATTCGGCTATGTTAGTCGGAGACGCTGGGATTGTCGTCGAACCAAATAATCCTGATTCCTTAGCTCACTCTCTATGGTCTTTGTATCAAGAAACCGAGGCTGAACGAATAGAAATTAGTCGGCGAGCTCGCGCGCGTATAGTTAATCAATTCAGTATTGATCGCATGGTCACCACATACGAAAAGTTTTTTACGCAGTACTAGGTAACTACTAATTCTTGTAATTTATTAAGAGGCGTTGGACAACTCACTTAAATGAAGCTATTCAACCTTTTGAATATTTCGTCACATGCAGCAAACAAAATCTACTCTTTTATTTTCAAACTTAATCTTGGCCACGAATAATATCTTGATACGATCCGACAGCAACAATTTTCCCTTCCTTCAATCTATAAATTCGATCACAGTGCTGCAGCGTACTGAGTCTATGAGCGATCACAATCATGGTTACATTTCCTTTCAAGCGCTGTATCTCATCGACTATCTCGCGCTCTGTAGCAGTGTCAAGCGCACTAGTAGCCTCATCCATCACTAATACCTCGCGATTGTGGAAAAACGCACGGGCCAATGCAACTCGCTGTCGTTGACCTCCCGATAGTCTAGTTCCTTGTTCTCCGACCTGAGTATCCAACCCATTTGGAAGTTCAGCTACTACTTCAGAAAGTCGCGCTTGTATGATTGCTTTCCTTAAACGATCACTGTTTTCATCAGCACCTGCGGCCCCAAAACTAATGTTAGTACGCAGGCTGGTATCAATCATGAATACCTCCTGAGGAATGTACGCAACATTACGCCTCCAATGAACTAGGTTTGAATGTAGAGGGGAACCATTGTAGAAGAGTGCTCCCGTCTGGTTAACCAACAAGCCAAGAATTACATCTACTAGTGTTGTCTTCCCAGAGCCAGATGGGCCAACCAGGCCAATACTTTCTCCGGCGACTAGCGACAACGAAATATCATGTAGAGCGACTTTCGAAGAGTTATCATAAGCAAACGACACATTTTTCAACTCAAGTGATTCGAATGGTAGTGTCTCTGACGTTGGGCTAGGGATTTTCTCACGTGGCAACCCTCCCAAATAATCGAACTCCTTTCTTAGAAGTTTAATTCCCGGTCTATTAGAACGGAGACTCGCCGTGCTAGTCATGATCAGTTTTGTAATCGGCCCAAGACGTAGCAACGCTACTGCCAACATACCGATTACTGGGTACGTGGATTCTATGGACTGACCCTGGAACACCATAATTCCTACCAAAAATACCACGAATATGATTATGGCAACCTCAACCATATATCGGGGGATTGCCTGGACAAGAAGAATAAAGATGTTGGTCTTCGCAACTCGCCAGGACCCCTTTCTAACTAGTTCTAGAAAATATGATTCTTGACCCAGAATGCGAATCTCTTTGAATCCAGCTGCTCCCTCTTGAATTCCTCTGATCGTCAATTGATTACCTGTATTTAAGCCACGACCGGATCGGGTAATTCTCTCACGAAACATTCTATCGTAACCAACTACCATCACCACACCTATAGCGATAACAAGAGTTAGGGCGAATCCACTTACCCATGACAAAAGAATGAAGAGAACGACTGCTACGGTACCTTCACTAATTAGTGTCAATATGTATCTAAGACTACCCGTATATTGTCCAACGTAGTTAATCACTGCCTGAACATACTCTGAACTGTTTCGCTGAATGAAACTTGAGTAAGGCATAGATTGGATCGCACCAACTACACTTGTACGTAAGTACGCCATTCGTTTAAAACAAAAGCGAAAAATTACCCGTTGAACCAACATACCGACGACAGCTTTTAATAGAAATACAAACACAAGGATTAGCCCCAAGACCAGCATTGTTTTGCCTTCGTCGTTGCCCAAAACAACATATATTCGACGGAAAATAGGCTCGATGTAAGCAAGCTCTGAGTCTGGCGGTTGAGTAAACAGTGTAATGTAACCACCAACAAGACCAACACCGACGAGGTCCAATAAAGACACCACAAGAAATGTGGCTAGAATAAAAGGCAGTTTGCGTCGTTCGTCCCCCAAGAGAAACAACATGTCATTAATGTTTCTGCGGACGCTATCAATTTTCATATTCTATCTAGCACGTTGCTGAGTGTTCCTACCCTAGCCATTCAACGGAATTAACTTGAGAAAAACCGTATTCGAGAATCTATTATGACCCTGCAATGCAATTTTCCAGCCCTTGCGATCTGAATTTCCCACATAACAATTACTTGGTTGCTCAATAATCAAAGAAAGCACAAATTTAATTACTATCTAGTATTTGGGCAAGTGTAGATTTCAGTTTCACTACCTCTTCTTTCGTATTGTAGTGCACCATACTTACTCGGACGATGCCGTCTTGAGGGTCTATTCCAAGTGACTCAACACAGCGAAGCGCGTAGAAATTACCGCTACCGACTCCAATCCTATGCTTTGCCAACTCCTGGGCAACATGTTTAGACGACATCGTTCGGACCTGAAAAGAGATTGTTGATACCCGCTTGCCGGGTTGTGCTTGTTCCTGACCAAGCAAGCGCACATCGTCTCGCTTACTCAAAAACTTCAATAAAATATTTGCAAGCTCGGCTTCGTGTTGAGACACTAGATCAAATACTTTTCGTGCTCGCTCGTGCCTACTGTAACCGGAGTCTTTGAAATGATGATGATAAAGCTCGTCAATGTACTCGGCTATACCGGCCAGTGCTGCAATTTGTGCATGTTGAGGTCCCGTCGGATTTAAACGGCACCGAGCATCTTCTTCATTAAAGAAATGTCCCTGCCCCTCTACAATTTTCAGCGCCTCTGGAGAGCCCCACAATACTCCTTGATGGGTCCCAAATGTCTTATAAGTACTGTATACGTAAAAATCTACCCCTAAGTTATCGATATCTGGAATAACGTGTGGTGCATACGACACACCATCTGCCACCAGAAGTGCACCCACATTGTGGGTAATCTCGGATATAGCCGAAATATCATTGTGGGTCCCAACAAGATTTGAACAAAGCGTGCAACAAACCATGCGAGTCTTTTCATTAACAAGTTCCTCAAGATCAGCAAGGTCAAGCTCACCATCAGCCTTACTAACCCGCCACTCTCGCATGATAACGCCGTGTTCCGAAAGGCGTCTCCAACAACCAACGTTAGCCTCATGATCCTGGTTCGTTACAACGATCTCGTCACCCGGCCTCAAGAGGTGGCGCAACCCCTGGGCCAGTATGTATAGATTTAACGTAGTTGACGGTCCAATAGTAATCTGGTCTTGGCTGGTGTTAATGAGTTCACTTATCACCTGATACGACTCATCCATCTCTTCGCCAGCCTTCTGCGATAACGAAAATACCCCATATGGCTGGACCTTATGCTCAACATGGAATCGGTGTAGACGTTTAACCACTGAAGCTGGAACGTAAGAACCACCAGCATTCTCAAAAAATGCCCAATCTCGTGCTTCTTTGGCTTGAAAGGCGGGAAATTGTGCCCGAACATAATCGACATCTAATCTCATTAACTGATTCCTCGTGTTTGAATGTATCGATCTAACTAACGAAACTACTCCTACTAATTACATTAATCACTACGAGTAGTCAGTTACATCATAATACGCTATCTAGTAAGAATTAGATTCCTTTCGAATCACCAGATATGCCGACCCCGTACACACTAGGTAACTATTTG
>CAZBMS010000071.1:4789-7137 GCA_964493125.1 uncultured Dehalococcoidia bacterium
CCACAATATGACGCAAACAATCAATCAGCAGTTGAGTGCAGAAGAGAAGTCGTCTCTTATCTCAGGACTCTAAAGTATTTCATAGAGCCAGATTTTGTCTTGTGACCACAACAATTTAAATTTTTCTTTATGCTCATCTATAAATCGACTTAGTTCTGTTGGGTACGACTTAGATACTTGGAGAATATCAATTGGCCAATGTCCTGAAAGACGCGAGCTCATGGTTTCAGAGCCATTTCTTCGATTGATAACAAGCAATGCACCGGAATCTTTCGACATTGATTCAACCTTCGACGGATAAGCAGTGACCTCTAGTGGAGAATGATCGAAATCGTAGCTTGTTCGACTTGGAATGTGGTGATGTGTAAGAGCACCGAGAACATACCTGGTAACCCCGTCAGCATATAGTGTCCTATCACCACCTACTGCATCAGCCGCCAAAACGAGATCTTTCCACAGCCCAGCACCAGCCGTTTTATCAACGGGCATCAGGCTGCCCAATCTAGAACTTTTATTCGAAACATATGGGGTCTCAAACGGGAACACTACACCTAACAATAGGATAGGAATAAATAGCATGACAACAAAATTTCCAAAAGACTGTTTCTTACGATATTGCCAAAGGGAAACTCCAACTAACAATCCACCAACAATACCCAGTGGCATCAGATATGAAAACCGCCAAACAACATCCCAGCCACCGTCGGTCACTATATGCAAAAAAACAACAACAAATATTGGATTTAGCAACGTTAAGACAGGTGACGCCATCGCCACCGTTAGATAATCTATACGCGAAAACCATTTGTATCGAAAGATATACAAAAAATAAACACATACCCCATATAAAGAAAGAGTGTCCCAGAATCTCAATTCTGGATTGGCAATCAAGAGTGATTTCAACAGTGGTGAAATTCTCTCTAAGCTAATAACATGCGAGAATTGAACAGCTCCAGGATTGTAGAAATATTGTCCAGCAACCATGCTTCGCTGCTCAAGTATGAATAGACTTAACGCTATGGTCGTCACAATTACTAGCAAAGCCAGTAGTCGTACACGCAATACTAGCGCCCTCCTCAGAACAACATAGGGCTTAAAGGTTTTAATTGAACGAAAGACTATAATTCCACAACAAAGAACCAAAGCAAAAAACATTTCTTGCTCATGAACCAAGCGCATCACGAACATAAATATAGCAATCAATATCAGATTTACGTACCTAGTTCGGACACTCTCAAGATAATCCAACAAAAGGCACACCGTGCAAAATACCAATACAAAATTGTAGATACTCGGAAAATAGGCGTAATACCGAACGTAGGAAAAAGTAGCAACGCCAAACCACAACACTGTAAATAGTACCGAGAAAATTGAAGCGACAACCTTGAACGGTATCGTCATCCTAACCGAAGCAACTAGACGCATTGAAAACCAGTAAACCGCTGATAAAAATATAAGGCTGGAAATGAGCGTTCCCGCGGGTAGCAACGTCATCGGGTGTACCTTTAACGCACATGCAACTGATGCATGAAAAAAGGGGACGACAAACAAAGCGATACGGGAAAACCCTGATAAAATTATTGTCCAACCGTCGTCTATCTGCGCGACATTTCCGTCGCATACAGATTCTGACATCATCTTTACACGACTAAGATGGTCGTAGATATCCGACGGAATCTCCGTATACGGCCCTACAATTAAGTGATACAACCCATAGGCACCTACTACTACAAGAAAACCAATAATTGAGAGATTCCAGCGAAATCCTGCACCCACGGATTTTTTGCGTTGAAACCTGATTAGCAAACCGACTGCAATTAACACCACTATCGCGCTATGCAACAGCGCATACCACTGAATTATTGAACCACCATAACTTCGAACAAATATCTGCGTGACTACCAGCAATGAGAAACTAATTCCATAGCTAAGAAGAAAACGATTTCGGCTAACACACGAAGCCAAACAATAAAAATACCCCGGCAATAATAGATAGCTTGCGTAAATTATCGCTGCCGTTACATTTATTCCGAAGTCAGAATCAATCATTTTGCATACAAGCGTCTAATAAATGGTCTTACTTACTAGGCACTAGGAACATAGGCAGTCCCAGATTTATCTCAACTGAAAAGCGAAAACTAAAACACGGTCTCTGTCTAAGCTGACTTCGGAACAACCGTAGTCACCAATCACAGTTCGGGTCTATTCTAGTCACAATATTATGTGCTCTTCAATTTTCAACTAAATATCATCCCACATTTATTTTCATCTTCTATCTGAGTCCAATTATCGCTGGCATGACGGACAATAATACGATGCCCGTTGACCGATCACTTTTCTTTTGATCA
>CAZBMS010000072.1:0-7046 GCA_964493125.1 uncultured Dehalococcoidia bacterium
CTACTACAGGGAGAAATCTCAGAGTGAAATGGTTAACTAGTAAAGTGGCTGTGGCTACAGTCAGTAGCTTCAAGGCTAGCAGAGAGATGAAACGGACGTCCGTCTTAGCCTTGATAGTGGCCTTCCTTTTGTTAATTGGGCCCCTCACTGCGAATGTCGTAGATGGTCAGGCAAATCCGCCCAGACAACCCTCAAGGGTTTTTGGAACAGTAACGATAGGTGGTGCTGTGGCGAGCGGAGTAACGGTTACTGCGAAGGTGGGTTCGATTGCCATTAAGAGTACTACAACAGCTTCTAACGGTTATTACGGTTTCAACGTTCCCGCTGATAATCTAGATACTGGCGCTAAAGATGGAGCGGAGCCTGGGGAAGTTGTATCTTTGTTGATTGGCGGCGCAGATGGGTATGATCCAGGCGTGTCATTCACCTTTGCGATCGGCGGTACACCTTCTGCTAAGGATCTCTCTGCACCTGCAAGCGCCAGGCTCAATCTCACCGTTCTTTTGCAGGCCACCGGCACTGTTGGGCAGGCTCAACTGCTGTCTGGAACTGTGGTTGATGCAAACGGAACGGCAGTGGACTCTGCAACCGTTACGATAAACTGGGGGGACGGGCAGTCTGAAACTACCTCCACTTCAGGTGGAGCGTTTTCTGTGGCTCACATATTCTCTTCCAGTGGTAACTACACCGTATCTGTGACTGCTGGGGGCGGGGGCTTGATACCAGATTCCTATTCGAAGAATATCGCGGTTTCGGCCGCAGTTGTATCTGGCGGTGGCGGTGGCGGTGGTGGTGGTGGTGGCGCGCTTTCCTGCGGGCCTGCAGGTGGATGGGGATGTCCTCCTACGCCTACCCCTACCCCAACTCCAACTCCAACCCCGACGCCTACGGCTACACCTACGGTAGTGCTGCCTACAGCAACTCCTACGCCTACACCGACGGTAACTCCTACTCCGTTGCCGCTGCTTATTTTTGCTGCAACGCCTACGGCAGTTGGTGGGGTCTTAACACCGGTACCGGAAGTAATATCAGGACTTGTTATTAGTGATTTGTCTGTATCGCCTTCTACTGTGGGAGCTGGTGTACCGGTTTCGGTCCAGTTCTCAATAAAGAATGATGGAAGTGCGGAAATTGAATACGTGATCTACATAACGGTAGATGGTGCGGTTGAGAAAGCTATTAAAGGCACTCTAGCCGGAGGCGCTAGTACTACTATAATTGAAACTTTATCTAGGGCTACAGCTGGCACTCATATAGTTGCTGTTGGCGATCTTGTGGACTCATTTACAGTTGAAGCTGCAAAAATGGTCTTATCTGACTTGAGAGTATCTCCGTTTAACGTTGGCCCTAGCGACACGGTTACCATTTCGGCCCAGGTGACCAACAGCGGCGGTTCAGCAGGGATATATCTTTTTGATCTGTTTGTAGCTGGTCAATTGGAGAAACGTTTCAACGGAATATTGCCAGTTAACAAGTCTAAGAAATTGATATGGAAGACTAGTAGGGATGATCCGGGTGGATATCAGGTATCACTTGGGGAATTGTTTGATGGATTCGAAGTGCTCGCTCCTATGGTAGACCTTGAGATTCCGAAGGAATTCACCGTCAGTGAACTTACTACGACAGCTGTAGATGAGGATGGCAATACGCTTGCTCTGACTGGGGATAAAGTGGAGATTGTCGAAACCGAGTCTGGAGACATAGCTATCGACTTGCCTATCGCGCTTGCGGTTGGAAAGAAATTGACAAGCTTTACTGACTCCGTGTCTGGGATTAGCCTTGCGGGCAATAGGCTCACAATTCCTATTAAGAATGCCCAGGGTGAAGAGCTTTTGAGGATTGTAGCTGAAGTAACCTCGACTGATGGTACCGGTGATAAAGCTCAAGTTGCACTGAATAAGGGCTCCATCAAACTGGAAGTTCCTGAAAAGACGGCAGATTTGAGTGCTGATGACCCTAGAGTAGGAAAGGTTGCGGTTTCTGTAAGTGCTGGTCTAAATAAGATCCCTGATAAAGCAGCAATTAAGGTTACTACTAAGAAAACTGTCGACTCTGTTACTTACGGAGGATTTGAGATTCTAGCCCGAGGTACGTCTGAGACAATTGCAGATATCGGTGCTGCTATTGAAATCACCCGTGAGAATCTCGTTAACGGTACGGATATAGGTGAGGTTACCCTTACTTTGGCAGTAGGCTCTGCTTGGGTCGAAGCTAATGGTGGAACTGATAAGATCCAAATGGCCCGTAGCGCTGATAACGGGATTCAAGAGTTTCTACCTACGACTTATAAGGGCACTGATAGTGAAGGGCGTATGATATTCGACGCGGTTTCTGCGAATGGATTCTCAATTTTCGCATTAGTGGCGTTGGCAGATAAATCAGCGGATATATCTGTAGAGTCTATATCGGTTAAGCCACAGGCAGTTGCCCCTGGAGAGGCGATTGAAATAACAGCTCAAGTATCAAATAATGGCAACACTTCTGGCAGCACCTCCCTAGTGCTTGAGGTAAACGGTGTTGTAGAAGAGGTCAAAAACGTTACTCTTAACGCTGGGGCTAAGGCTTCAGTGACATTTATTACGCTACGAAATGAAGAGGGGCGGTATGCTGTTTCGATTGAAGGAAAAAGCAGTTACTTCGAAGTAGCAATCCCTCTCACAACGGATTTACTGAACGTAGGAAACCTTAGAGTTGACCCTATTTCACTGGATCTTGGTGGCACAGTTACTATCGTGGTTACTACTCTAAACACTGGTAGTAAGAAAGGAAAATTCGACATTCAATTGAAACTTAATGGCGCGGTTGTCGACATAGGTTCTGTCTTGTTAGGAGCTGGTACCTCTTCAGATGTGACTTTCAATTACAAGCCAGTAACGGCAGGCTCCTATGAAGTGGATATTCTTGGATTAAAGAGTCAGTTTGAGGTTAAGAGACTCCTTACTTCAGCCGAGATTGGCTATAGTGACCTGGTGATAACTCCTTCAAAGATTCAACCTGGTGGCCAGGTTTCTATATCGATTGGCGTTAAAAACTCTGGGACCCAGAGCGGCAGTGTAAAAGTTGAGCTTAGGGTAAATGGGACTGTAGCAGAGGTTAAGGATGTTAAAGTTCTTGGTCTATCTACCGAGCCAGTTAAGTTCTTAGTGATTCGTGATGAGCCTGGGATATACGCGGTTCAGCTTGGTGATAAACAAGGAACCTTTGAAGTTTTGAAGCCTGCCCTGACTAAACTTGAGGTCACCTTGTCTGTTGATGATAGGCAGGTGGAATCCGGTGGGGCTATTAAGGTAAAGGCTACCGTGACAAACCCAAATAGTTATGAAGTTGCTAAGGAACTAATGCTAACGGTGGACGGAATGGTTATAGAGACTAAGAATGTAGTTTTGGCCGCCGGAGAGACTAAGAGCTTCACGTTTGACGTCCAGTTGGGCGGACCTGGCAAATACATTCTCCAGTTTGAAGGCGCTAAGGTGGAAGTAGAAGTCGCCGAGTCTGGGGAAGTAGAGGTTACTCAAACTGGTGAAGTTGTAACTACCAAGGAAGAGGTCAAGGAGGAGGGGAGCTCTAATACGTTTATTATTATCATAGGCGTTGTTGCTCTACTTGTAATTGGTGGTGTCGGTGCTTACCTCGTTCTAGGACGTCGTAAAGAGGAATCTGGCGAATAGAGAGCTTCCTAGTGAAAAGTAGGATTGTTCGATTCCTTGCTGCTATAAAGTTCACTGATCCAATTTTAATAACATCTACCCTTATTGGTCTCTTGCTTCGCTTGAGCCTGGTCGGCGATTATGACAACTCTTACTATACGGCCACTGTTTCTTCAATGCTCAAGAGTTGGGGGAATTTCTTCTTTGGTTCTTTTGACAGTATTGGGTTGGTTATGGTGGACAAACCCCCGGCATCATTTTGGGTACAAGCGATTCCATCTGTACTGTTCGGAGTCAGCGAATGGTCTGTGACTTTGCCCCAGGCTATTTTGGGTACTACTGCGATAGTAGTTTTGTATTTTGCGCTAAGGCCAATATTCGGGAAAACAGCTGCCAGGATTAGCGCTTTGGTTTTAGCAGTTATACCTGCAAGTGTTGCGATAGATAGTGGTAATGAACCAGACGCTTTTTTGTCATTTACCCTGTTGCTCGCTGCATACTCTCTTATTCGGGCTGTTGCAACAGGTAAATGGCGGTGGTTAGTAATGGTTGGTTTGCTAATGGGTATTGGGTTTAACACTAAGATGTTGGTGGCTTTCATTCCCTTACCAGTATTTCTTATTTATTACTTACTAGCTTCTAAATACCCTGTAAAGCAGGTGCTTTTGAGAGCCACTCTTGTAGTAGAGATAATTATAGTGGTTTCGCTGTCTTGGGTTAGTGTAGTTGCATTTACTCCCCCCGATAGTCGGCCTTATGTTGGGTCTACAAAGGACAACTCGATTTGGACGCTTGTTTTTGAATATAACGGAATTGATCGCTTTACCTCCTTTATAGGTCCTCGTCAAAATAGTGCCCAGCCGATTAGTAGGGATCCTTCGCAATACGGTCAATATCCAGCTAACCTTATTAATTCAATGCCCAGGGGAGCTGACCAACAGTTAAGGCCGCCGGCAATGCCTGATCAACCACCTGATCGAGGTTTATCGGGCTTATTCTATAATCCACTTGCGGGGCAGTTGGGATGGCTTTTGCCAGTAGGCATAGTTGGCCTAGTTTATGTGATTGCGTTTGTTATTCCTGACGGTTTATATAGGAAGCCGACAAATATAGGGAATATTCTTAGGAGCTCTCCGGTTGCTGCTCAGGCATTTTTGTGGGGAGGTTGGTTTTTCACGGCAATCTTGGTTTTTGGAATCGCTAATTCTACTACGACGCACCCGTACTATTTGGTTGGGGTAGCAGTACCATTGGCTGCGACAATCGGTATAGCTGGATCTCTAATTTTCCGGGAGTTCAGAAAAGGTGGCCTGCTAGCTTGGGTGGTGTTGTTAACATTAGTGGGATTTGCGGTATATCAGGTCTATGGCGCGCGAGAACTTACGGGAGATTGGGTTAGTGGCATAGTTATGTCTTTGATATCGTTATCAACGGTAATACTGGTTACAGGGCTGAAGAGGAGATTGCATGATGCCCCTCTATCCAAGGGCGCGCTCATATTTGGATCATGTGTTTTGTTGCTTACACCGTTGGTGGTGTCGGCCACTTCTGAAGGAAAGGTTACTGGGCGGGCAGCATTCAACCCTGGGAGTAACCAAGCTGGCTTTGTGCCACCGCGTGATCATATGAAGGAACGAACTGAAAGGCTAATGGAATTCTTGCTTAGGGAAGGCACTTATGGATCATCTAAGGTTACGCTGGGCGGATCAAATGCTAGAACCGTGTCCCCGTTCATTGTTGCTGGGGTTCCAAGTATATCAATAGGTGGTTTTTCGGGAAATGACCCACTATTTACAAGAGAGTCATTCACTGCAATGGCTAACTTGGAAGGGCCGGTATATTTTCTGATGCAGGATCAACGGATGAGACAAGCTGGTCGAAGTCCCAGGCAGGACGTTATTCTAGATTACATTCGCAGTGACTGGATAGATGTATCAAGATCTGTGCAGCTTCCAGAAGGTAGCTTGTATAAGAATCCCTACTATTGATCAATGGCAACATAGGTAACAAAGTTTCGGCTTAGTTTATAAAGATAGTTGCTTTACTCTTCCCAGGAACATATTTAAGAAACCCTCTACGTCCACTTCGTACCCTGCACTACAGAATTCTGAGTTGATTGTGTTATTTGAGATAGATGTCATACCTTGTTTCGGCCCCTCATCTGTCTCTACACAAAGTGAAACATGCTCACTGGAGACTAAACCAGGGTTTATTACGGATCCTACAGCTAGTGCGTCGTGAAAGTAGGCGCCATCGAATCCATTAGTCGCTTGTTGAAAGTCCATGTACTTCTTTGAGCATTCTAGGATGAACTTAGCTATTTTGCTATCAACTTCTCCAAGTGATTCGGACGCTCTTTTCCTGGTTAGGCCTACCTGTTCAGTAATGTCTAGTGGGATTAACTTAATGGGCAATCCGGAATCAATGATCATTTTGAATGCATTGGGGTCGGCGAACACATTAAATTCAGATACCTTTAATGGCGGAATGTTGCCGGGGACCCTAATTGCGCCGCCCATTATAACTATCTCTTTCACTTTTCTCATAGATCCTGGATATTTTCCAAGTGCCTTAGCAACATTAGTCATCGGACCTGTAGCAATAATTGTAATTTCGTCTGGATGGTTTTCTATTAACTCTACCATAAGGGTCGGAGCTGGTTTATTAGAAACTAAATCCCAGTTCAAAGGGGGGTAATAATCGTCTCCGAGATCCCCTAACCCATCATTCCCATGGACATTAGATGCATTGAAAGGTTTTTTCATCAATGGGGATTCCTCTCCACGATATACTGTCACGGTTTCGTTGTTTGGGAATAATGAGAGTACCCTGAGGACGTTTTTAATTGACATATCAACGCTGACATTTCCGTTCACTGTGGTTATAGCTTCAATAGTCAGCTCCGGTGATATCAAGGCAAGGACTAGTCCCAGTGCATCATCTACTCCTGCATCTACATCTAGGATTACTCTATCGGGGCTCATACTTTGATTCCTTAAATGTCATATCGCCTTTAGCCTAAGGAGAGCAAAAGTTTCGCGCGTGGGCTATATGAAACGTACAACCTCTTCTATAGTTTCCGTCGCAGGCAATGATTTTGCAAGGCAGACAACACAGTTTTTGGTCTGATAGGATTCTTTTACTTGGAAGCGGGAGGTCGTTATGTTAGTTGATTTAGCCGAGGCGATAACATCTGATGGTATATCTTTGTCTGGTGCTTATTTTGAAGCGAAAGGTGATGCTGGTTTGGGAGTTGACTGCCTCATATATTTCCACGGAGATAGTGGCAATTTTTATGGAAGCCTTCTCCGTCAGTTGGGAGAGATGTTTTCAGAGGCTGGATTGGCTTTTCTGGCGGCAAATCGCCGTGGCCACGACGTGGTTTCCACAGGATTGAGA
>CAZBMS010000073.1:0-6897 GCA_964493125.1 uncultured Dehalococcoidia bacterium
ATACAACCTTGGGACAAGAGTGTTGTGCCTGAGATAGAAAAAGGAATTCTCAAATCCAACATGGGACTGAACCCTGCTAACGACGGTTCCTTGATAAGAATTCCAATGCCAGAGCCCACGGAAGAACGCCGTAGGGACTTGGTTAAGGTAGTCAAGCAACATGCTGAGAGCGCTAAAGTTGCGTTGCGCAATATACGAAGAGATGTGTTGGACAAAGTGAAATACATGGAGCGGAATAAGGAGTTATCCCAGGACGAAGCGAAACGTAATCAGGATCAGAGCCAGAAACTTACTGACTCATACGTTGGACAGATCGATGCGATTGCTGAGAAAAAACAGGCAGAAGTTTTGGAAGTTTAGGCCCGTTTGAGTGAATTGCACGCACAGGGAACTCGATTCCGAGAGTTGTTCCTCAGCTTCTTCGAATTTACACTATGAAACCTTTAGATGACACTGCAGCGGCCCCAGTTTCATCAGATTCCGACGAATACTTAACTACTATTAAGAAAAACCTGACCAAGAGATTTGTCTCTGCGCTGATAGCGCTACCGTTGTTAGTTATATGCATCTCGCAAGGTGGCACATGGTTGGTTGTACTACTTGCTGCTTTAGCTATTCTTGGTACATTTGAGCTCTTGACTTTATTTGCTATAAAGCCAGTTTGGTTGAGGGCTATTTGGAGCGGCTTCGCAATTGCCATAGTCCTTGATTTTGGATTGCGGATAATTCCCTGGCCATCTATAAGTGATTCAACTCCAATATTGACTCTATGTGCCTATTATTTCGGGGTTGGTATCGTGTTTCTTTCATTTTGGTTTTTGATTGATAGAACTAGAAAAGCGCTTTTTATAATGGTTGGATCACTTTATATTGGGCTCGCCCTTTCGCATGCGATATTACTCCGTAATTTGGACAATGGAGCGTTATGGTTATTGCTGGTAGTTGTAGCTGTATTTGCAGTAGACACCTCTGCATATTTTGTAGGTAGTAGTATCGGTAAACGTCAGATGGCGCCGAAAATAAGCCCCAATAAGACTTGGGAAGGTGCGAGTGGCGGGATGATAGGTGGGGTAATTTCGGTTTTGGCTTTCACTTCGATGTCTTCATTGTCTTTATCAATAAACTTAGGCGGTGCGATAGTTTTGGGATTGGTTATAGGGCTGGCTGCTCAGACCGGAGACCTCATCGAATCGAAAATTAAGCGAATGCAAAATGTGAAAGAATCGGGCAGGTTGATTCCAGGCCATGGAGGGATTTTGGATAGGTTGGATAGTGCGCTTCTGCCCCTTATACTCGTATATTATGTAGTGGGATGGTTGATGGTCTCATGAAACGAGTGGCGATACTTGGTTCTACTGGCTCTGTGGGTTGTCAAACTCTAGATGTTGTCAGGTCATTTCCAGAACACCTTTCTGTTTTTGGATTGGCTGGATGGAGTAACTCTGATCTCCTAGCGTTACAAATTGCAGAATTTAGCCCTAGCGTTACATGGAGCCGTAATTTGTCTGAGGAAGATCTAGGCGTTTCCGATGGGCTGACAGAAATGGCTACTCATCCGGATGTAGATGTTGTAGTTGTTGCTACTATTGGGTTTTCGTCGCTGCCTCCTACATTAGCTGCCCTTAGAGCAGGAAAGACAGTTGCCCTAGCCAGTAAAGAGGCTGTTGTGATGGCGGGCTCTATTATGCAACGGGAGATGCAATCTGGGGGAAAACTTTTCCCGGTGGATAGTGAGCCCAGTGCGATATGGCAATGTCTTCAAGGTGAAAATAGTGAGGTTTCACGCTTGACCCTTACTGCCTCCGGAGGTGCATTTAGAGGTAGGTCTCTTGATCAACTGATTGACGTCACTCCTGAAGAGGCACTTGCCCATCCGACTTGGCAGATGGGCTCAAAAATTACAATTGATTCAGCTACTCTTATGAATAAAGCATTTGAAATTATAGAGGCCAGTTGGCTTTTTAATGTCGATTGGAACAAAATTCAGGCTGTCATTCATCCACAGAGCATCGTTCACTCTTTCGTTGAATTTCATGATGGCTCTGTCAAGGCTCAATTAGCCTTCCCGGACATGAGATTGCCGATCCAGTATGCATTAATGTATCCGGAAAGGATCAGCGGAGGATTTTCAGAGGGCATGGAGATAGGGGAACTGGGTTCTTTGGAATTCTACCCTTTGGACGATAGTAAGTATCCTTGTTACATAGAAGGGTTGAGGGCAGGCAAGCTTGGTGGCACTTATCCAGCTGCACTTTGCGGGGCGGATGATGCGGCGGTTGAGTTGTTCTTGGACAGGAAGATAAGTTTTCTCACTATCTCTGAGTTGGTCAAGAGAGTTTTGGACGAACATAAATCTGGTGATGAGTCATCTTTGGAGGACATAGTCAGCGCTGGTAACTGGGCAAAAACTCGTGCATATGAGCTGGCTGGTTTATAGAAATGTTTTCAGGAGCCCTTCCGATATTAGGATTCATTGGATTGCTTGTCTCTATAGTGGTTATCCACGAGGCAGGTCATTTTTTTATGGCCAAACTTTTCAAGGTTAAAGTGCTCGAATTTGGTATCGGCTTTCCTCCTAGGCTTGCGAGTATAACTAGGGGTGGAACTCGATACAGCATAAACCTGATTCCATTGGGCGGATTTTGCAAAATGCTAGGAGAAGAGGACCCTTCGCACTCAGGCAGCCTTGCTGGGAAAAGCCCTGGTGCGAGGTTTCTTATCTTGGCTGCAGGTCCATTCATGAATTTGATACTTACTGTCGCTCTGTTCAGCCTTCTTTTCTTTATACCTCAAGACGTACCTGTAGGTGATGTGTCGGTTACTGATGTCATAGCAGATTCACCTGCATCGAAGGGTGGCGTTTTGTCAGGTGACATCATATTAGAGGCTAATGGACAAACCTTGAATACTGACCTTGACCTTCGTTATCAGATAGCTTTAAGCGACGGCGAAGAGATGACATGGCTAATCCGCCGCGCGGGTAATGATCTCATTGTAAAGGTTATTCCGCGCATTAAACCTCCGGAAGGTGAAGGTGCTACAGGCATTAGAGTAGTTACCCAAAATATCGAGTTAGAGGAGCGCTCTGTGGGCATTCCACGAGCTCTTTTCCTTGGCGTAAGCCAGACTGGCCAAGTTCTAGTTCTTGCTAAGAATGAGATAGGTAATTGGTTATCCGCTGGTCGGGCTCCCGAGGTGGCTGGCCCCGTCGGAATGGCGCAGGTTTTCGGCGAAGTGGCGCAGGCGGAAGACATTAGTCTGAAAAATCGCATCCTTACTACCATAAGCTTGGCTGCGCTAATTAGTCTTAGCCTTAGTATATTTAATTTTCTTCCTATTCCGGCTCTCGATGGTGGACGCATACTTTTTGTTGGCATAGAGTGGATAAGGAGAGGAAAGAGGATTCCACCCCAAAAAGAGGGACTTGTGCATCTTTTTGGGTTTGCACTGTTGATAACTCTAGCGATACTTATTACCGTAGAGGATATAGGGAGAGTTTTGAGAGGTGAAAGTTTTTTTGGTGGTTGATTTTTCTATAGGATCACAGAGGTATGCAAATTGAGCCGTAGAGTTACTAAGCCTCTTTATGTGGGCGATGTAAAGATTGGGGGAGATGCTCCAGTGTCGGTGCAGTCTATGACTAAAACTGATACAAGGGATGTTAAGGCAACGGTTGACCAAATAAAAGGACTTGAGGAAGTCGGGTGTGAAATAATCCGATGTGCTGTACCTGACATGGATGCTGCGCAGGCGTTACCGCAAATCAAAAAGCAGATCGCCATTCCCCTGATTGCGGACATTCACTTTCATTATAAGCTTGCATTGGAGGCGATCAAGGGGGGCGTAGATTGCCTTCGATTAAACCCTGGCAACATTCGTGATGGTGAAAAGGTTAGAGAGATAGTTTCTGCTGCAAAAGAGAGGGATATCCCTATACGTATAGGGGTGAACTTCGGTAGCTTGCCACCGGTGGGCAGTATAGGTAAAACTCGCGCTAAACGCCGACTTTCTGACGGGGTGAATCTTCTTCCTAAAGCGGGAGATGTTGTATCTAATGAGTACTCCGTTGTAGATCATATGGTGGACACAGCTCTCTGGGAGATCGGCATTTTGGAAGCGTTAGATTTTGATCTCATTAAGATCTCGATGAAAGCATTTGATATCAGCACTGCTGTGGAGGCTTACAGACGACTCGCCAAAATTGTCCCTTACCCTCTTCATTTGGGAATTACTGAATCTGGCACGGCTAAATCTGGCAGCATACGTAGCTCTATAGGTCTTGGTATTTTGCTTTACGAAGGCATAGGCGACACCATACGGGTGTCTTTGAGTGACGACTCACGTGAAGAGATATTAGTAGGCTACGAAATACTTAAATCTCTAGAACTAAGGCAAAAGGGCACGACTTTAATCGCATGCCCTTCGTGTGGCCGGGCAGACGTTGATGTAATCAAGCTCTCGAATACGGTCGATGAACTACTTAAGAAAGTGGACAAGAATGTGAAGGTTGCGGTCATGGGTTGTGAAGTGAATGGGCCTGGAGAAGCGAAGGATGCTGACGTTGGTATAGCTGCAGGTGCAGGTCGCGCCGTAATTTTCAGGAAGGGACAGAAGGTTCGTGTTGTAGATGAGTCGGAGATGCTCTCAGCCCTGATGGAAGAAGTTGAGGCTCTCTGATCGATAGCCTCGGAAATTGCAACTCTGGATGGGTGCGACCGAGTATAGGCTGAGTTTTGGTGCATCAGATGGATAAATTACTCACCGTATAATTAAACCGATTTTCCGCTGTGGATCAATTTGATAATCTAGATAGGAATATAACTAGGGGAGACGGATGCGACTATCCCAATCTTTAAGTAAAACAATCAGGGAGGCTCCTGCAGAAGCTGAGACCGTTAGTCATCAGTTGATGTTAAGGGCGGGCCTAATATATCAAGTGGCTGCCGGACTTTATGCTTATCTTCCCTTAGCGTATCGGTCACTTAGGAAGATTGAAGAAATCATCAGGGAAGAGATGAATTTGGCAGGCGGACAAGAAGTTCATATGCCTGCATTGCAACCCTTGGATATTTGGGAAAAGACTGGTCGAGACAAAGCGCTTGGAGAGACATTATTTAAAGTTAAGGACCGACGAGAACGGGATTTAGTGTTGGCCCCAACTCATGAAGAGGTAGTAACTAGCTTGGTTAAGTCCAATGTTAATTCTTACCGTGATCTACCCCTGATTGTTTATCAGCTGCAGACTAAATTTCGTGACGAACCACGTCCAAGAGCGGGTCTCTTAAGGGTGCGCGAGTTCTTGATGAAAGATGCCTACTCGTTCGATGCTGACGAATCAGGGCTTTCTATTTCCTATGACAAGATGTTACAAGCATACAAAAATATTTTTGAACGCACTGGATTGCCGACGCTTGTGGTCGAAGCTGATAGTGGTGCTATAGGCGGTAAAGACTCCCAAGAGTTTGTTCTGCATGCTGAGGCTGGTGAAGATACCGTATTAAATTGCGAGAACTGTGGTTATGCAGCTAATTTAGAACGGGCACGCTTTGGCTTAGATACACTTCCTGTTGAGGAGGAGAAGCCATTGAGTGAGATAGCGACTCCAGGAGCCACGACCATTGTGGAAGTAGCAAATGCTGTGGGCGTAGAAGAAAGCCGGACATTAAAGTCAGTCTTCTATATTTCAGAAGGAAAACTGGTCTTTGTGGTAATAAGGGGAGACCTTGAGGTAAATGAGATAAAATTGGGCAATACGCTCAAGATGCCTGATATTCGAATAGCCTCTGACCAGGAAGTCAGGGATGCGGGTATAGTTCCTGGCTATGCCTCGCCTGTTGGTAGGGATGGGCTTTTTGTAGTAGCAGACGAATCTATAAACTCCGGTGTTAATTTTGTTGTAGGTGCAAACAAAGATGGTTATCACCTACTTAATGCGAATTCCCCACGAGATTTCAAAGCTGATGTAGTGGCAGACATAGCCTTAGCCAAAGAGGGTTACAAGTGCCCCAATTGTGACTCGAAATTGGATGCGAAGAAGGGCATAGAAGTTGGACATATATTTAAGCTCGGATCCTTTTATGCTGACAGTCTGGGTGCTACTTATCTGGATGAACACGGTAAGGAACATTCTATGATTATGGGCTGTTATGGGATTGGAGTGGGTAGACTGTTGGCTGCTGCTGTCGAGCAGAACCACGACGATAAAGGTATTGTTTTTCCTAATCCGATAGCCCCATACCAGATTCATCTAATTTCACTGAATTCAGATAACGAAAGCGTGTCAGAGTTGTCAGATAGTCTCTACGACACGTTGCAAGCAAATGGGTTCGAGGTTTTGTACGATGACAGAGAGGAGTCGGCTGGAATCAAATTTAATGACGCTGACTTATTGGGGATGCCTGTGAGGTTGGTAGTATCTCAAAGGAATTTGAAGGAAGGTGCTGTCGAAGCCAAGCTGAGAAGTGAGGATAGCGGAAGGCTCGTGCCGATTAAAGACATAGTTAGTGCGGTAGGCGTTATGCTTAAGAAAGACTAAATCCCTTCTGGAAGATCTACTTGCATTACCCCTTTTTCAGTATTTACTCCTATTATTACGTTAGCGATCGCAGGTAGGACAATTTCTCGTTTCGGTCCTTTGATCACGTATGCGTCGTTAGCTCCTGTTTGTAATATCTGCGTTAGTATACCTAAGTAGGTGCCGTCCTTTTCGAAAACCTGCATGTCGAGTAGTTGGTAATGATAGTAGGTATCCGGGGGGGGCTGAGGGACCTGGTCGATATCTATAGAGATGTAGGAGTTACGTAACTTTTCCGCTTCCTCTCTAGATCCGACATCATTGAATCTTACTATGAGATGCTTGGCCTGTTGTCTTACCCTTAGTATGGTAAACGTAGAGTT
>CAZBMS010000074.1:0-6677 GCA_964493125.1 uncultured Dehalococcoidia bacterium
TTCAGGTTGATGGCGGCAGAGTCATGGTTTGATATTCAGACAGGCACTTTTTAGTATCTGCTTGTATATATAAGAACGGCTAAACCATACCCCTTGACCCCATAGGCTATACTTGCCCCCAGAGGCAGGGTCATGCGGAGTAGAGTAACCTGCCGGCTAAGGGTCCCATGGGGGAGTAGGTATAGGGGATAAATAGATGCCAAAACTCAACTGGTATAAGGGCAACATCCATACCCATACGAACGTGGATGGCGGTGACGAGACTCCTGAAAATGTCGTGCGCTGGTATCGCAGGCACGGCTATGATTTTCTGGTCCTCAGCGATCACAACCATCTCACCCTGCTCGACTATACAGATGGCCAGCGCAAGTTCAAGAAGCCTTTGATGGTTCCCGGTGAAGAGGTAACGCTTGCTCAGCATCCGCGGGGACCAGCGATCCACATCAACGGCATAGGAATCTCCCGCTTGGTCGAGCCGATAGACGCCGGTGAGATTGTACCGACCATCCAGGCCAACGTCGACGCGATCGTCAGCGCTGGCGGCATCGCCTCGATTAACCACCCCAACCTTGATTGGTCCTTCGACCATAACCATATCAAGCAGGTCAGAGGCGCCAGCCTGCTCGAAGTCTTCAACGGCCATCCCTGCTCCAATAATGATGGCGCCCCCGGCAAATTCAGCTATGAAGAGATATGGGATGGCGTACTGAGCGCAGGCAGGCCCATCTTCGGCGTCGCCACCGACGACTCCCACGAATACAAGGACTTTCATCTGATGGCGTCGAATCCCGGTCGCGGTTGGGTGGTCGTTCACGCCGAAGAACTTGTCAGTGAGGCCATCGTCGAAGGCCTAGCCTCTGGAAACTTTTACGCTTCCACCGGAGTGGAGCTCACGGACCTAAAATCGTCGTCTCAGTTGGTATCGCTGCGGATCGAGCAGCAGTCGACCTTCATCTACACGACTACGTTCATCGGCCGTGATGCCAAGACTTACGCCGAGACCACAGGCCTGGAAGCTTCCTACGAACCCATGGGATCCGAAGGTTACATCCGAGCGGTCGTCAAGAGCTCCTCTGGCAGTAAGGCGTGGACGCAGCCCGTTTTCCTACCCGGTTAGAACTGTAGGAATCCCTTTTATGGGCAGAGACATATACCACCCAACAACCACCGCTCGCTCTTCCTGACACGCCTGAAGTACTGACTCCCATGCCGTCTTGACTTGATGGCTTATACTTCTTGCAAATACATATTCATGCCTAGAAGGAAAAATGATAAATTTCCTGATCCGTAGAACCATGCTTGCTGGGCTGACCACACTTGCCATTTCTATGTTTGCATTTGTAGCTATACAACTGCCACCAGGAGATTTCGCTACCACCTATGTGCAGATGCTTCTAGGAGGAGGCATCTTTGGAGGCGTCGAAACACAAGATCCGGCTATTGAAGCCCAAATAAGGTCTGATCTGGGTCTCGACAAGCCGCTAGTAGTCCAATACCTCAAATGGGGCTGGCGTGTAATAACACTAGATTTCGGGAATTCCATAATGCATGGTGAAAAGATTACCGAGGTAGTGGGACAGAGATTGTTGAACACAGTACTTCTAGCACTTGGAACTATTTTATTCACGTGGATAATGGCGATACCCATAGGTATATATTCAGCCGTCAAACATAATTCTCCCGGTGACTACGCTGTCACGTTCTTCGGTTTTCTGGGACTGGCGATACCGGACTTTCTTTTGGCGCTCTCTTTGATGTGGATAGGATTTGCTTATTTCGATATTAGTGTGGGTGGACTTTATTCATCTCAATATCTTGATGCGGGATGGAGTCTTGATAAGGTCGTTGACCTGCTGAAACATCTGTGGGTACCGGCACTGGTTCTGGGAACAGCCGGAACTGCAGGTTTGATTAGAGTACTCAGGAACAACTTACTTGATGAACTGGGCAAACCTTACGTTGTAGCGGCACGTGCGAGGGGTGTGCCTGAGTGGAAAATGGTATTTAAATATCCTGTTAGGATAGCCTTGAATCCGTTTATAAGTACCTTGGGATACTTGCTTCCTTTCATGCTGTCTGGAAGTGTGATCGTGTCTGTGGTCCTTAGTTTGCCTACTCTGGGACCAATATTGCTGGAGTCACTTCTGGCAGAAGATATGTATCTTGCGGCCACTATTGTATTGATGATGGGCATGCTTACTGTAATAGGTACTCTTATATCAGATATCCTTCTGGTGATATTTGATCCTAGAATCCAAGTGCAAGATTAGCTGATTTAGATTATCAATGATTACGGAAGAATTCCCATGCAGCAGCAAAAGCCCCAAAAGCGAAAAACGCAAATATCAAGACCATCAACCAATCAGTTCCCTCAACTATAACCCACTCTCCAAGACACTCTCGATCTTCCGACCAACTACGAACCCAACGGGTGCATTCTTGATGTGACAATGGCCAAATAACTAAGAACCAAGCCAATAATGATAGCTATGCTAACTTTAATTGCTTTAGACATAATTGCTCTGTCCTACAAGACATCCCTACTAACGTTCAATGTATTTAGATATGACAGGTGACAGCTACTAATATGGAAAACGGTCTGCCGTGAGCATAACCAACAACTCGTAGATAGAACCTCTTGTTATAGTCCACAATAGCGTACACTGCAAATGCCCTGTCATTAACTTTCTTATGGTGAATCCATGCACCAGGGAGGATGTACCTTGATTGAATTATCTCTGTCAGTGGCTAGAACTCTGTATTGACTTGCTGTAAGTAAGTGGCGGAAACTAGAGAGGGAAAACGAGTAACACTCTGAGACGGGAAGTCACACGATGGTTATGTATGGTGTACATGTTTTTGGTATATCGATTGGTAGAGTGATCGCAATCTTGGCATTCATAGCAGTATCTGCTTATTTGGATGTTGTGCACGTGTCAGCTGATGACGGCGGGTGGTATGTTGACGAAACGATGAAGTTCCTGGCAGATGACCCTGATGCAAAAAAGGAAGCCCGGAGTGTAACCTGGGCAATTCTCGGATCGGTGATACCGATCATGGTACTCGTCGGGGGCTTTTTTGTAATGAGAATTCGACTAAGGAATCGTAGTCATGAGTAAACGCCATTGTCAGGGGCAAAGAAGTGATTTCTATCAGGTTGTCGCCAGACCAACCCTACTAAATTGGTACCAGAACCTCCCAAGCGCTTTGCACAAGAGTAGGAGTCAGTTCCAGATATATTTTGATAACAGACTTCTTGTTATAGTCCAACAGCATTCACTCCCGATCCCCTGTCATTAATTATCTTATGGTGCATCCATGCACCAGGGATGCACCTTCATTGAATTATGTCTGTCAGTGACAAGAACTCTGTATTGACTTGCTGGGCTATACTGTCAGCCAATGCAATGCTGTACGAGCTGAAATGTAACCAATTAGAAAAGTGAATGGATATAATCTGGAAGTGGTATGACGGACTTGAAATGCTCTGTCCACGGGACGGCGCTGATGGGAAAAGAAGTGCCGATATTCTACGGGATGCCCAATCAAAACTAATTAAGGACTGGACATGACTGTATTTGGAACTGTCCGTATTTTTCGGCCAAAAACGGACATAGATGCTTATATACGATTTCGCTTATACGATTTGCACCTTGGTTTGTATGATGTACCATGTCGAAAAAGTAAGCCGAATCCTTTTCCATTTCTCTCGCCAAATCCACGACGAAAACTCGTTGTTTTTCACCAACATTCCGAGTGACGTCATTGTAGAGTTCCAGTAGTTCCCACGCGACCTGGCCATTTAGGTCACCGACACTGATTTTCCCTAGATCAACGCCTGTAGTCGGATCCACCTCGTCCCCATACAAGGCGGGCTGTGTCAGTAACACTGGTTCTATGCCGTTCCGTCGAGCAATACGAATTAGCGCGAATAGCCGTTCTTCAAAGGCTTCTTGACCACTACCTTGCTGTAGCACTCGTTTTCGGGTTGATTGGTCGATCTCAATCGTGGAGATTCGTTTCAGATCAAGCTCTTTGAGATTCAAGTCTAGCTTGGAGGCTTTAAATTGTCTGTACAAATTTACACTTGTGATAATGGTTTCGCTTCGCCGTGCTAGCGATTTTGCAGTATCTATCACTGGCGCTGCCAGTGACTTACGTGACGGTTGCCCTGGACTCGGTTCAGCCCCACCCCGGAATGCTCCATGTTGTTTCCTTACGTCATTGACTCCTACTAGGAATAACACAACTTGAGGTTTCATAGGCACGATATAGTTTTCCAGAAGGATCTGGTGGCCTTTGGTCGAATGACCACTAATGCCTGCATTGTTAACCCAAATGCCTTCGAACGTGCGTTTTAATTTTGCTGCCAGAACATACGTCCAAGTCTTCTCATCTGATAGTCTTAGATTCTCTGTAGTGCTACCACCCACGGTTACGATGGTTAGAGAATTTTCGAAGTCCGTTACGGGCTCAGGGCCTCGAAATCCCAGAGAGTTCCTAGTTTGCGTTACATATCGGTCAACCTTGACGGCATTGGGGAAGTGGATGGTGTATTCACGGTTTGTAGGCAGTACGATTGTATCGATAGCGACCCTGAACACAAACGGATTGTAGATTCTGAGACCTATTTCTGTGACAACAAGTCCTAGGGTAGCCCCTCCCACTACCAAAAAGAGTATTTGGACGATATTTCGGGTAATCAAAGGTCGCAAGTTCTTTATCAGAAAAGAGTATAGATAAATGGACCTACCCCTGTGGAATTTCCTACAGCGATTATGATTCCGAAGAATAGTAGTACTGTCACCATTGGTATGGCCCACCACATCTTACGTCGCCATAAGAACAGCAGTAGTTCTCCGGCGATGGCGAATTTGTCGACGATGTCGCGAATAATTCTCATGTGGCACTCCGATTGACAAAATTTCTATGGGTATAGGGGAGGGGGTAAGAGCTATTCATCCTTGGGCCTGTCCACTATGTAATTACCCATTACTAGCGCATCAATGCCACTATTCACGAAAGTCCTCAAAGCATCTTCCGGAGAATTTACGATGGGCTCACCCCGAACATTAAATGATGTGTTCAATAGGACTGGCACCCCGGTGGCATCTCGAAACGCTTCGATCAGTCGGTAGTAGAGAGGGTTGCTAGAAGGATGTACGGTTTGTACTCTCGCTGTACCCATGTGGTTCACTGCGGGTATATCACCCTGGTGTTCAGGATTAACAGGTACAACGCGTAGCATGAACCGAGCAGGTAAGCTGGCTTCGGAATCTTTAAGGGCAAAGTACTTTTCAGAATCCCCAACGAGTACTGAAGGTGCAAAGGGCCTGAAGGGTTCCCGGAACTTGATCTTGTTGTTAACCACATCTTTCATCTCTGCGCTACGTGGGTCGGCCAAGATACTTCGGTTTCCAAGTGCCCTTGGGCCCCACTCAAATCTTCCCTGGAACCAGCCGATCACTTTGTCTTTGGTGAGCAAATCCACTGTATTTTCTATTAGTTTGTCTTCATCTTGAACCAATCGCGCATCGAATCCCAGTCCGTCGATCGCTTGTTTAATCTCTCGATTGCTGTAGGCCTGACCCCAGTACGCGTGGTCCATCACAAATCGGCGAGGGTTGCCTAGGGCAGTATGCCAAGCGTACAGAGCTGCTCCCAGCGAGCCGCCTCCATCTCCTGCATCAGGTTGAACATACAGGTTTTCAAAGGGGGTTTCGCGCAGAATCCTCTCGTTAGCGACGGAATTGAGTGCGACTCCACCGGCCAAGCAGAGATTCTTCATACCGGTATCACGGTGAGCCGCTTTCGCGATTCCTATGATGAGTTGCTCTGTGACCATTTGAATACTTGCAGCGATGTCAGCGTAACGTTGATTATATTCGCAGACTTCATCGAAGTTCGTGGGGCGTTGACCGTAGTAGAGTGGGTAGCCGCTCGACTGAGTATAGAATGGCACTTTAGGATCTCTTGGTCGCCCGAACAGATTGGTGAACTCCCTTGTGTAGGTACGTTTAGTACTGTGGTGCAGGGAGAAAAAGCGCGGATCTAGCCAATATGCGCCGTCGTCGCTCTGCTGGACCATCTCCCACACTTTTTCTGTATAAAGTGGGGAACCATAAGGTGCCATTCCCATCACCTTGAACTCTCCATCGTTCACTTCAAAGCCAAGGAAGGCCGTGAATGCGCTATATAGCAGTCCGATGGAGTGTGGAAAGTGCAACTCTCTGTCAATCGAGACAGTCGAATGGCTTCCAGTGCCAATAGTGGTAGTGGCCCATTCGCCTACACCGTCGAAGGTAATAACAGCGGCTTCTTGGAAAGGTGAGCACAAGAAGGCGCTAGCTGAATGTGACAGATGATGTTCAGAGAACAACACCTGATTTGACCTAACTCCAACGTTACTTGCGATATGACTTTTCACCCACAATTTGTCAGACAGCCATGTACGCATACTTTGAGCGAACATCCAGTATGTCCGAGGAAAACCGTGAATGGTCGTCTTAAACAGCCTGTCAAACTTAAGGAATGGTTTCTCAAAGAAAACTACGTAATCTAAATCTTGGCCTGTGATGTTACCTTGTTGGAGACAGAAGGCGATTGCTTTCTCAGGAAAGTCATAGTCGTGCTTCTTGCGGCTAAACCGTTCTTCCTCGGCTGCCGCTATCAGCATG
>CAZBMS010000075.1:0-6545 GCA_964493125.1 uncultured Dehalococcoidia bacterium
TTATGGCGTGGACTACCCGGGTATCTAATCCGGTTTGCTACCCACGCTTTCGCGCCTCAGCGTCAGGTTCAGCCCAGAGAGCCGCTTTCGCCTCTGGTGTTCCTCCCGATATCTACGCATTCCACCACTACACCGGGAATTCCGCTCTCCTCTACTGACCTCTAGTTCGGAAGTATCCCTGCACCCCTCCCAGTTAAGCCGGGAGATTTCAGCAAAGACTTTCCGTACCGCCTACACGCCCTTTACGCCCAATAAATCCGGACAACGCTTGCCCCATACGTATTACCGCGGCTGCTGGCACGTATTTAGCCGGGGCTTATTCCTGGGGTACCGTCCGTTCTCTTCCCCCAGAAAAGGGGTTTACAACTCGAAAGCCGTCTTCCCCCACGCGGCGTCGCTGCGTCAGGCTTTCGCCCATTGCGCAAGATTCCCTGCTGCTGCCTCCCGTAGGAGTGGGGCCCGTGTCGCAGTGCCCCTCTGGCTGATCGTCCTCTCAGACCAGCTATCCGTCATCGGCTTGGTAGGCCTTTACCCCACCAACTACCTGATAGAACGCAAGCCCATCCTCAAGCGACCGAAGCCTTTGCTGCTTAGCCATAAGGCTAAGCAGGTTATGCGGTATTAGCTCTCGTTTCCGAGAGTTATTCCCCACTCGAGGGTAGGTTACTTACGCGTTACTCAGCCGTTCGCCACTGATCCACCCCCGAAGGGGATTCACCGTTCGACTTGCATGCATTAGGCGCGCCGCCAGCGTTCGTCCTGAGCCAGGATCAAACTCTCAGCGTTTTACCTTTACCTTCCTTCTACTATCCACTTGTTAAGGTGCTACTTATTCCATCTGGGCACGAACCCAGCCTGAGGAATAATACTCTTTGACCTTCAATGTGTCAACTGATTTAGCTAGATCTAGCAGCACCGTAAAGCCCCAGATGTTCTGCCTTAATTTGGTCACCTACGTGTGATTTAATAGCATCTAGCATTTCAAAATCCCATTCCGAAACAAAAGTGATCGCAGTTCCAGTCCGACCCATTCGAGCTGTTCGACCGATTCTATGAATGTATTCTTCCAAGTTATCAGGTATGTCGTAATTGATAACATGGGATACCGCTGGTATATCAAGCCCTCTAGCAACGATATTTGTAGCGACTAGAATTCGCAATTTGTTGGATCTAAATTGTCTCATAACAGAATCTCTTTGCGATTGGGACAGATCACTATGTATTGACTGGACGTTATGACCACGTCTCCTAAGAAAGTCAACTAAATGATCCACGCCAATCTTTGTTCTTCGAAAGACTAATGCTTGCTTAACACTGGAAGGTTCTTGCAACAACTCTTCCATCGCCTTGTACCGATCTCGTTCAGCTACTTCGAAATAAAGCTGTCGGACTTGCTGAACCGGCTCGGCCTCGCCACCTATAAGTACCCACTCTGGTCGATGTAAATATGTCTTAGCCAATCGTCTAATCGACTGAGGCATAGTTGCCGAGAATAGCAATGTCTGCCGTTCCCTAGGAACATACCTCAAAATGGCACGAATAGCATCAGCGAATCCTATGTCCAACATTTGATCCGCCTCGTCCAAAACCAGAAATTTAACTCCGTTAATACGTAAGGTTCCCCTTTGAAGGTGGTCCAATAAGCGTCCGGGAGTGGCCACAATTACGTGAAGTCCCTTATTAGCAAGAGATACTTGCTTTTGTATTGATTGTCCTCCGTAAATGGCAAGGACTTTCACTCCTTTGAATCGCCCAATTAGTCCTATTTCTTTGGTCACTTGAACGGCCAACTCACGCGTGGGAACTAATACCAATGCTTGCGGTTTCCGGGTTTCAGGCTGAACGAATTCCACCAAGGGAATCCCAAATGCTGATGTCTTCCCAGTCCCTGTCTGAGCCTGCCCTACCACGTCAGCTCCACCACGGGCGACAGGAATCACAGCACTCTGGATATCCGTTGGAGTTACATATCTAAGTCTCTTCAAGGCTTGCGCAATAGAATCCGTTACCGGAATATTTCCGAAACTACTAGACCCCAGCTTCGCTTCATTTTTGTTTATGTGCTCAGACTTTGTTTCGCGGTGTTCGGCTACAGCGTCATTACCTTCTATAAACCCATCGGATGGAAAACTTCGTACGCCTTGAATTGACGATACATCCTTGCCACTGTTGTTCGGTGAATTTCTTGCTTTGTTGTCAGGCTTGCGTTTTTTAAGCAACGAAGCCATCTTTTGCACTACATTATGGAGAATTAGGAAACCCACTAACTGTTAATATTACCTGTGGACAATGAAGAGAAAATGCTAAATAAGAATAATTATTACCCAATTGGTCTTTGATACTCGACCACCGATAATAAATTTTACTCAATATGGTGTTTTCTGTCAAAATAACAGGACTGATGATTGGAAAGCATCAATAGTAAAATCAACTACATCTTCAAAATCCGAAATGGAGGAAAGGATATTGTTCTACGAACCAAAAAATGGTCACTCATTAGACCACAACCCATTTAATGCGATCGTTACTCCAAGGCCCATAGGATGGATATCCACACTTAGTAAGGAAGGGGTTCCAAATCTCGCCCCATATTCTTTTTTTAACGCAGTAGCGTATACACCACCTCAGGTGATGTTTTCATCCACAGGGAATCACGCATTTGGAGGATTAAAAGACGCAGTATTTGACGCCCAAACTACAGGAGAGTTCGTGGTGAATATTGCCACGTATCAATTACGGAACCAAATGAATGCTTCGTCAGTACCTGCCCCGAGGAGTGTTGATGAATTCATATTTGCTGGACTTTCGAAAAGAGAAAGCAGGATTGTTAAATGTCCAGGTGTGCTAGAAAGCCCCATCCACCTTGAGTGCAAATATTCACAGTCGGTATACATAGAAACCGATAACCCAACCTCCCCTAACACGGTAATATTCGGGGAAGTCGTAGGGGTACATATTGACGATGAATACCTTACAAATGGACGTGTTGACTACCTGAAGCTAAGGCCAATAAGTAGGCTTGGGTACTTAGATTTTTCTGAAGTTGACAACTTTTTTTCTATGGACCGTCCTACTTGGGAGGGTCCAGTCATTACGGAATGAAAAGATCGCGTTACGTATTGGTCAATCAGGTTATCTTGTTGCCATTTGGCGCATATGCAGTCAAATTTGGGTTTCCTGGTATGTAACGAGCATCCCCAGGTATACCGACAAGATTGTTGCCCTCGACAATGATTTTTCCTCGTTGAATGGTTGTCACGGGCATACCTAAAAGGTCAAATCCCTCAAAAGTGGAAAAGTCAGCGTTGCCGTGTTGCCCCTTTACTCTATGTTGTTTTGTAGGATCCCAAATTACCAAGTCAGCATCCGATCCAACTTTAACTGTTCCTTTTTTGGGATACAACCCAAAAATCTTCGCTGGGTTTTCACATAACTGCTTAACAAGTGTAGGCAATGTGATTTTGCCTTCATTAACTCCCTTGGTCCATATGACCGGCATCATGTGTTCAATAGTATTTGCACCGAAAGTGCCCTCAAAAATATTGAACTTGGCTATGTCCCCTCCCACTTTCAACTTATTTTCTAGTCCTCCAAATTTCTCAGCAGAACTGAATCCAGTAGAGTCACTACCTATTACACTCACAGTACCATCAGCAACAGCCTCCCACATTGCCTCGTTATCAGCAATCTCTCTCAGAGGAGGACCAACTTTGGCTAAGGGCCCTTTACGCAAGACCTCTTCATTGGTAAGAGTCAGGTAATGTGGGCAAGTTTCAGCATAGATTGAAGTTTTCCCAAGCTCTTGAAAATATTTTATGACTGCTGGTATCTCCTTTGCGCTAACATGAACCGGGTAAACAGGACACCCTGTAACAGACGCAAAAGTCGCGGCCCTGGTAACGGCCTCAACTTCCAACAGGGCTGGTTGAGAAGGAGCATGCCATTTAGGAGTGGTCTTCCCAGCTGATACAGACCGCGCGGCAAGGTAGTCTATACAACACCCTGTCTCGCAATGAACCTGAGCAATACCCCCGTTACTAGAACATAAATCCATAATATCCATCAATGCAGGGTCTGGCATTTGAAGTGCTGGCATATTGGGAGTTCGTGGAGTGTACGTGAGAAACATCTTGAACGATATTACGCCATCACGTATCAAAGACGGAATTATAGTACTGAAACGTGGCTCATCCTCTGGAGTTAATATAGCGTGAACCGCCACGTCCAAAACGGAGGTAGACTCTGCCTCCTCAATAAATTGAGAAACTATATCTTCGGTTTTTCCAGGATAACCCCAAGCAGGAAGATTACCCACAAAACAGATCAATGTGGTAATCCCTCCGAACGCAGCACAAATCGACATCGCATCGATTTTATCGGAAAAGGTCGGGTGCGCGTGGGCATCAACTCCCCCAGGCAGGACATATTTCCCAACAGCATCTATTGTCTTTGCTGAAGGAACTTGGGACAAATCTTCCCCAACTTCTATGACCTTTCCTTCTGATACCAGTACGTCAGACTTAGATACACCGTCCCCCGTTACAAGAAGACCGCCTTTTAGCAGCAAATCCGCCATCTTTTTACTCAATGAACTCTCCTAATCGGAAAGAAATTGTCACCCATGAATCCAGCGTTGCAATAGCGCATATGCACCAACTGAATGGACCCTAAATAAATGCCAAGTTTGTAAGCCGCTTAAGAAGCGCGGAGCGTTACTGACGTCTCACTCTTCAACACCTCCGCTTAGCGAGTTGCCAAGCCGGGGGTGATTATAAGTCTATTCTTATAGTTTAATTATTCGCCGATTACCAGCGGGGACCTCTTCCGCCGCCGCCACCGCCGAACGATGATCGTTCCGTCCTAGGCCTGGCTTCATTAACAGTTATCGTACGACCATCAACTTCATTTCCATTAAGGCCTTCGATAGCTGCTTGAGCCTCATCAGCAGTCGGCATTTCGACGAACCCGAACCCCTTTGAGCGACCACTGTATCGGTCCTGAACTATCGTGACTTCCTCAACCTGTCCAAACGGTTCAAACAATTCACGTATCCTCTGTTCAGTCGATTCAAACGTGAAATTTCCTATATATATTCTCAAAACTCCCTCCTACATCTTATACGATCTGTGCCACCGCAGTATCTACAACGTGACACCCTAATCCTACCATATACGGTCGGCAATGACATCTCAAGCATCTTAAGGCTTCTTAGTTTTCTTTTTCCACTGAGGATTGTTATCAACATAAAAACCTAATGACTTCAAGAGACATTCCCTATAGTGTTCCGTGCTTATACCACACTGCCCGACATGATCTAGAGTAGCAGCTTGGAGACATTTTATTGGTCTGGATTCGTGTTGGCTATCACAAACTGGACAAAGCATGAAACCTCCTACTAAAAAGCCGATCCCGTTTCTACTGCAATTATTATGCACCGATTCCAAGTTAAATCAATAGTAATTTGCCTAATCGCGAGTAAATAACCATTTATATATCTCGAATGGTCTAGGTACATGGAACGATTGCTTGTATGCTTGTGAGACTTCATCAAGCTGATTAATTTCTATCGCGGTAAGATGTATATCCGCAGCTTCAGCATTCTCCTTAACCTGTGCTATCGATTTGGCACCAGGTATTGCGATAACACGATCCCTAGCCACAACCCAAGCCAATGATATTTGGCTAATCGTTGCGGAATGACTCTTAGCGATCTTTCGTATCACTTCCATAACCCTCCTCACGTTCACATAATTTCCAGACGTGAACTCTGGGATGGACTGCCTAGAGCCAAACGGCTTATTGATGCAATCATACTTCCCTGTAAGCAGCCCCATACCCAATGGACTATAGGCTATCATTAAGTGATTCTCATCTAGCATGGGCTTCATATGGTGATAATTATTAGGCCTCAAAAGATTGTATTCCATCTGATTTGACACCACCGTAGTGCCAAGTGCCTTTTCGGCTCGCTGCCAACGATTCAAGGAAAAATTTGACACTCCGACGTATCCTATTTTCCCCTCAGCTAGAAGCCTCTTGATGCCTTTCATAGTTCCTTTGATTGGGATAAATGGGTTAGCGGCATGAAGTTGATACAAATCGATGTGTCGTATCCCCAATCGTTGTAAAGAACCAGATGCTGCATTGTAGACGGATTGTTCCCTCAGGTTCCAAGGCGAAACTTTAGATGCTATGACAAAAGAGTTTATAGCTCGCTTCAGGGCCAATCCTATCTGTCGTTCCGATTCACCTTTACCATATAATTCAGCCGTATCGATCAGATTGATACCTGCTTCACTAGCAGCCTCTAACAATGACACAACATCTTTAGGACCTAATTCAGTACCCCAACCCCAGGATTTAGTCCCAACTTGCCATGCTCCCAATCCTATTACTGAAACCTGGCGGCCACCTAGCTTTAGATATCTCAAGATCACATCCTAGCAGTATTTCTGAAAGTTAAAGTGGCTGGTGCCGAGGGAGGGACTCGAACCCACACTCCCTTGCGGGAAACGGATTTTAAGTCCGTCGCGTCTACCATTTCG
>CAZBMS010000076.1:0-6360 GCA_964493125.1 uncultured Dehalococcoidia bacterium
CGAACCAGAGGGGCTATGATGCCGTCTGCTCCGATGTCGAGAACTGGTTTTATCAGTACTGGATCATTCCAAGGAACCCTAACGAGTGCTGCTGAGTCGCTCCCTCTGGTTGCCATGATGTGGTCCTGCACAGATTCTAGAGAAAGGGCGTTGTGCTCCATGTCTATCCAGACGAAGTCTAAGACATGGGAAAAAAGCTCTGTTACCGTGGGATCTTTGAAACTAACACCACAACCAAGTGGTACTTGCCCTTTACTTAGTTTTTCTCTGAATTTGACCGCGTTTTCCATCTCATCCTCCTCGTTCCGCTTGCTATTGATCTCGTGCAAATACAGTTATTGTGAACAACTAAACTGATGTTTCCTACATTGCATGTAGTTGTTTAATTGGCGCTCTGTTTAGTATGGCAAACAATATGAGTAAGCCTTGTGGGCTGTCAAGAGTCAGTTAAAGGATTTAAATGGAATACTTCAAAACAAAAAGATTTGGCCAATAAACTTGGAACTGGGCTGTTAAGTGAACACAGTATTTTGAGAAGCTAAAATAGCCATGCTGGAGCAATTTAATTGATTAAAGGTGAAAAGAATTTAAATGAACAAAAAAAATCAAGATCGTGTCCAATGGGTTTATTCTTCGGAAAACAATGCAGAATTATCCCAGAGATACGATGAATGGGCCAAAGATTATGATGCAGACTTATCTGAATTTTTCGGTTGGGTTGCTCCCAAGACTGCATCCTCATATTTAGCAAAATATGTCCATTCTGATTCTATCGTTTTGGATGCTGGAGCGGGAACAGGGTTAGTGGGCCTCGCATTAGCAGAACTGGGATTTGAAAATCTTACCGCAATGGATCTTTCAGAGGGAATGCTTCGTGAAGCGCAGGATAAAAATGTTTATAAGCAATTAGATCAAATGGTCCTTGGCGAGCCATTGACCTACGCAACCGACTCATTTGACGCGGTAATCAGTGTTGGGGTCATGACTCTAGGACATGCTAGCCCCAATTCATTTGATGAATTATTGAGGATAACGAAACCTCAAGGATATATAGTGTTTACTATAAGAACAGACGTTTATATGGAAAATGGATTCAAACAAAAACAGGAAGAAATGGAATCCCGAAAGTTATGGGCACTTGTTGAGGTCAGCGATGAATTCCGTCCCCTGCCTATAGGCGAGCCAGATGTTTTACATCAAGTGTGGGTATATCGCGTTCTAGGTGGGTAGTTGATTTTTAGTTGCGACCTTTTATTTTCTAAGCTAACTTCGCAAAAAATGTGTAAAGTCCCATTGTATGCTTCTCGAATGTCCACATCCTCCTATGTCAGCATTGCTTGCAAGGGAGACATTGCGTTTTAAGTTTAAATTTTCATTTAGTGTGCAACATTACAGATTACGGGTTCCTATATTAAAGTGATTTTCCTAACTAAACCATGAACCTTTTGGACATCATATTTCAAAGATAACTGTCTGTTATTCGATCCAATTTTGCTTGAGGCGTTGTGAAGACGGGCACGAAGGAGCCAGGAATTGTCAAAATCCATTTGCAAGTATTGTTTATCACTAGAACTTTTCAATGAATCCGGGCTTTTAATGGAGGTATAGTCGTACAAGTTAGCGGATAATCCTGATGTGGTAAAAACTTCAAATTTGTAATAGTTGTTACTAACAAGGAACTCAAAAAGATTGGTCGCTAACGAATGGTTAGACTTTCGCCAATCCTCTAAAGACAAGGTGCATGCCTTGGAGACTTTAGCCAGCATATCATGCAAGAGTTGTGGGTTTTCATTAAAGAGTATCTGTCCAGCAGCGTTTTCTCTATACAGGGAGGCGATTTTTCCAAGATTCATTCTGTGCTGCACATCCTCAGGGCTTCCTTTTTCGTATCCACAACTTTGAGCTAGAGAATAGGGTCTGGGATGTTTCAACGCGGAGTGATTGTGCTTAACCGACAGTCGCATTTTTTTAATGTCTGAACTGATTTGGATGTCCCAACTCCCACTGTCGCCATCGTTAGACTTATCGATGGTGATTCTGTCGTGTAAGAAACTGTCGTTTATCCATTCGATTAACTTGTTTGACGCTGAGAGGTACTTTCTCTGGAGAATTATCGGCAGGGAATCGAATTTATCTTGATCTCTATTTAGATCTTCCAATGCCTTAAAAGTTAATTGAGCATTTTCACACTGAGATAGTAAACGGGTAATAGTGAATTCAAGCGCTCTTCCATTTCTATTAGAAATTCCGTTCTGCACACCGACTTCCCTAACAAGCTTCCACTGTTCCATGTATTACAATTACTGAGGAATCGTATACCATAAGTCAAGAAAATTAAGGACAATGAGTTAGATTTTATAAGTGCTTGGTGGACGTTAAGTATTATGAACCTTGTTTCTCTTTTTACAGGCGCAGGAGGTTTGGATTTAGGCTTCCACAAAGCCGGGTTTAAAACCATTTGGGCAAATGAATATGACAAAACCATATGGGAGACTTTCTCACTAAATTTCCCGAAGGCTCATTTAGATCAGAGAAGTATCAGAAAAATTGACCCTTCTGAAATTCCTAACTGCGTTGGGATAATCGGAGGGCCTCCTTGCCAGAGTTGGAGTGAAGCGGGTGCCCTTCGTGGTATTGAAGATGCCAGAGGAAAATTATTTTACGAATATATAAGAATTTTGGAGACAAAGCAGCCATTATTCTTTCTTGCGGAAAACGTATCTGGCATTCTTATGGAAAGGCACCGCCCTGCCTTCAACAGCATCCTTGAAGGATTTAGCTCTATGGGATATGACGTTTCATATAAGCTTCTGAACGCCAATGACTATGATGTACCCCAGGACCGAAAGAGGGTGATTATAGTTGGATATCATAAATCGATGGGAAAATCTTATGAGTTTCCAGAGGCGATCCCAAACAAGCCTAATTTGCGCGATGCCATAGGAGATATGGGAGACCCCGAGCCATCGACAGAGAAAAACAGGGCCAACAACCCTGAAGACCTAGAATTTCTTAACCATGAGTATATGACGGGTGGGTTTTCCACTATCTATATGTCCCGCAACAGGGTTAGGTCCTGGGATGAGCCATCTTTCACTATTCAAGCAGGTGGAAGGCATGCCCCTATTCATCCCCAGGCGCCAAAGATGCTGCCTGTAGAGAAAGATAAAAAGAAGTTTGTGCCAGGAAAAGAAGATTTGTACCGAAGGCTTTCAGTTAGGGAATGCGCAAGGATCCAAACTTTCCCTGACTCATTCGAATTTTCTTATAAAGGTATAGGTGACGGCTATAAGATGATCGGAAATGCTGTGCCCGTGAATATGGCCTTTCACATTGCCAGGGCCATAGCTGAAGATTTGGTCGCAAAACAGCTGGAGCTGAATATTCCTGATATCGACTTGTTGAAAGCTGTATCCGTCTAATTTCTCAAAAATGAATTCATATCCCACCCCTCTTTCCCCGGCGGTCACTGCTTCAATGAAGGGAAACCGAAGGATAGACACAAAGCCGGAAAGAAGATTGAGGTCTATTCTTCACAGGATGGGGTACCGGTTTAGAAAAGACTTCCCCATTGCAATTTCACCGAAAAGAAAGTGCCGCCCAGATATAGCTTTCACTAGAATAAAATTGGCGGTATTTGTTGATGGTTGTTTTTGGCATTGTTGTCCGGAACATGGTCATTTTCCTAACAACAATCGGGAGTATTGGATTGATAAACTCACAGGCAACCAAAATCGTGATATTAATGATACAAAAGGGCTCGAATTGGAAGGGTGGGAAGTGTTGCGAATATGGGAACATGTGCCGCTGGAATTAGCTGTGTCGGGTGTCACGGAACAATACAACTCTATATCTTCACAGGTCTGTATAGCTTGAGACGCTCAGTTTTGATTCCTTGGGAACTACATTCTTATTACCATGGGAATTGCCGAATATATGTGAAGTATAGTTCAAGAAAAAGCTAGAAAATAGGACATCCCAAAAACCTCTGGGAACTTGTTGATGTGCGTGGTGAATTTCATTAATTAAAATTGCTGTTTCAAATCTGTCACACCAAGATCGTTGATTGGTTGCATCATTAAACGATAGGGAAATAGCCGGATCATACAGCAGTGTTGTTGTGAAAGAACATAAATTTTAGACTAGAGGTTATTCGCAGTATAATGCGCTTCGAAGCCAACTAAAATACGCTTTCAATGAAGGCAAATACTGTATCAAGAGATAGTTAGCCATCCAAGGGGGATTTATATGTTAGAAAGGTTCAAGCCAAAAGAGGGAGATTCAGAACGGGTAACGGTTGAGTCACTTCACGAAGTGGTCACTGCCATATTCGAAAAAATGGGGGTATCACGATCGGACGCTGAAGAAGCTGCAAATGTATTGACCATGACGGATCTCCGTGGAGTGGAAACTCACGGAGTATCGAATATGCTCCGTGCTTATGTGGATCAATATACCAGTGGCCAAGTTAATCCCAATCCCAAGTGGGAGATAGAGCGGGAAACTCCGGGAACGGCGGTTATTAATGCTGATCGCGGGCTGGGAATCATCCTGGGTCGCAGAGCAATGGACATAGCAATAGAAAAAGCGAAAACGGTGGGTGTGGGAATAGTCACGATGAATAATGGTGGGCACCTTGGTGCTGTGGGGCATTTCTCTATGCATGCTGCAAAAAATGACATGGTGGGTATGTGCGCCACGGCAGCAGGTACAGGAGTACTCCCCACTTTTGCATCAGAACCACGATTTGGCACTAACCCAATATCTATAGCGGCTCCTGGAAATGAGGAAGCACCGCTGCTTTTTGATGCTGCCACATCCCAAATTGCAGGCAATAAATTTTCGTTGGCAAGAAGGGTGGGTTCAGATCTATTACCAGGATGGATTGCTGATAAAGAAGGTACGCCTATACTAGAGGAAACTCCTGTACCGGAAGATGGTTGGTATGGCAGTCTACTTCCTGTTGGTGGAACTAGAGAAAACGGTTCCCACAAAGGCTACGGGTTTATGCTCATGGTTGAAGTACTCGGGGCATTTCTGTCTGGTTCCGTGCCTGGCATGTTTGATTCAGAGCGTTTTGAGAGTGGGTACAAGCACTATTTTGCGGCGTATAACATTTCAGCTTTCACAGACGTAGATCAGTTCAAAGCAAAAATGGATAAGATGTTACAGATGCTTAGAGAAACCAGGCCGGCCGCAGGGCACGACAGGGTTCTCTACCCTGGACTCGCTGAATATGAGGATGAACAAGATAGGCGGGCCAACGGAGTGCCTCTGCATAAAGAGGTTATGGAATGGTTTGATCTTATGACTGGGGAGCTTGGAGTCCCAGCATTAGAGGTGATTTAGTTCGAAGCCTTTAGAGAAGCAATCGAATAACCGTGCTATAGCTGTTCGATTGCTTCTCTAACCGATGTTAGCGCCCTCCCATAACAGCAAGTGTATGCCCTGAGATATATGATGCTTCATCTGAAGCTAAGAATAGAACCGCATCCGCGACTTCACTAGGCAGTCCTAATCGGCCAAACGGGGTCATGCGGTTGGGGCTAAATTCCACAGTATTATTAAGGTTACGCAATTTTGCACCGGCTATTTCAGTATCGATTGGACCTGGAGCAACGCAATTAACATTGATGTTATATTCTGCAAGTTCAAGGGCTAAGTCACGCATGAATCCGTGAATAGCCGCCTTAGAAGCTGAGTATGCGGACCCACCCTCGTAATAGGCTGTCCAAGGTGTTCCTTCGCGAGCACCAGATGACAAACAAATAATCTTTCCCTGTTTTCTTTCAATCATGTGTGGTGCAGCGGCTTTAGTACAAAGAAATGTCCCACGTAGGTTTAATCTAATGGTGTAGTCCCAATCTTCTACTGGCATTTCCCAGATTTTTGAATTTCGGCTGCCTCCCACGTTGTTAACCAGAATATCGATCTGCCCATAGTGTTTAATTGCACAATCAACCAGTTGAGATGCTGTTTTTTCTTCTGTGACGTCACCAACCAGTGTTATGACCTCACCGTCGCTATTACGGATTTTTGTTGCTGTGGTCTCCAAACCTACTTCGTCTATATCCCCTACGACTAGCCTCGCCCCTTCTTGTGCCAAGCGGTATGAGATAGCTTGCCCTAACCCCCTGGCAGCTCCTGTTACGACAGCGACCCGACCCTGAACTCGTCCCATAATACGCTCCTTTTCCGAAAAATCAGGATTATAAAGTTTTGGCGATACATTTCTCAGTTAGGAGGATTTCAAACCCGCATGTGCAAGGGCAGCTCTACAAACATCTTCATCTTCCTGGGACTTGCCTCCACTCGCCCCTACTGCACCGGCTATTTCTCCGTCCTTGTAAATTGGGACTG
>CAZBMS010000077.1:0-6049 GCA_964493125.1 uncultured Dehalococcoidia bacterium
ATTACGCTGAGATCCTTTTTTGCAGGAACTGCGGGAGTGACGCGATACAATTCATGGAGATACCTGTCGAGCGCTGGTATTGTAATAATTGCAGGCAATATTTCACATAGCTATATTTCACCTTGTCATTAATGATATGGTATTTCCTCAAAATGTATTTAAAGTTACCTAATCTTGGAACAAATCATATATTGCCTCAGCAGATCCTTATTGGAGTCACGGTACTCTCTATGATGATCATGTCGGCTTGTGGCGGTGATTCTACTGATAATGCGGCACTTTCTCCGACAGCAGTAAACCCTACCTTGGTTGCAGAGCCGGTTCCTACACAAAAGATTGCAGAACCTACGGCTGCTCCGGTTGATAAAACAGTGGATGCGGTAACCAGCGGTATCGCAACTCCGAGGCCGGTTATTAGCAAAGCTACACCAGTGAGTACTGTCGTTCCGATAAAACCTACCCGGACTCCTGTCATTGTTACTGCCACACCTGTCCCTGTGGTTGCCACGCCTTCTAAGACAGTTAAACCCATAGAGGTTATAAAGCAGGATATTCCGGTCTCGGCTACTCAGCCTGCTAATGTGGTCACACGTGATGGAACTCCAGTGACTCCAAACAGCAAGTTTTTCCTTGAACTGGAGTTTCCTCGCAGCCTGGACTCAATAGTTAAGGAATCACCTTTAATTATCCGCGCACGGACACGTGTTGACGCGCTTGTAACAGTGAATGATCACATTGTAGAACCGGATATTAATGGACGCTTTCAGCGTGAGATTGACCTTAAAGCGGGTCTCAACATTATCGAAGTGATAGCCAGTGTAAGTTCCGGACAGCAGAAATCATTAGTTTTGGGGGTTGGGTACTCCAATGAATGACGCTAGACTTACCAAATGGATTTGTATGCGTAGGGGCTTATTTTTCGGAAACCGGTCTACGAAAATTTTCATGGCTTTGCTTTCAGTACTGACCGTTTCTTTTGTATTTACGTTTATTGAAACAAGTCAGGTCTTGGCAGATGAAACTCAGGGAAACCTCTTCATCGATCCGAGAGAATATTTGACACTTGTTGTAATCGGGGAGGAAAACGGGGAGGATCTAACAGGACATTTCCCATCCGGCTGGGGTATCAAGGCTGAATTGAAACTTCAGAACCTTTCTACTGATTCTTCGGTCACAATCAAATCAGGAACGCGAATCCTAGCGTTCGATAAACAAAATACAAAACTATCTATTACTGACGTGATTGTTGAGAAAGATCGGGACATTGACTCAAATAATGAAATGCTTATCGTGGCATACTTTGACAGCAGTGTTCTGGATAGCGGTCTAAACACGATCAAGTTCCAGGTAGACCCGGATGGTAAGATAGCCGAAACGGACGAATCAGACAATTCCGGCTTCCTGAAACTATTTCATCCTGCATCCTATCCAAATTTGGTTGTTACTTCACTCGTTGTCCCAGAATTCATAGAGATGAAGGGTCCATCCTTCACTGGAACAGGGTCGATCAAAGTTGAAATAATGAATATTGGTGCAGACATGACTCGAAAAGCAACTTTACAGCTTATGGAATATCGTGCGAGTCATTATTACTGGGGCAAAATACGGGCTATTGATATGTTTAAGGCAGGAGAAAAATACACATATAATATTGAGGTGGGTGGAGGAGCCAGCTATGAATATTCAGACGAGGAAGTTACTTATGAAGTAAGATTTCAAGATAGATTGGCTGACAGAAACCAACGGGACTGGGAAGAAATCCTCAATGGTTCTTATGATTATCTTGAACCTGGTTTAAATCTAAATTCACCGATTGAAATCGGCAGTGAGCAGTTTCTAATGGGTGCAGCTAGGAGTGGCTTTAAAGCCAAAACTCCTGAAGGCTATAACGGCAATAATTCTTTAAGCAAAATCACGAAACTAATTGCCCCTATACCCGTTCATATTTTACCGACTGATGGCCACGTATTTTCACTAGGTGAATATCCTCCGAGAATGTCCTCTACCGGACTTGGAGGCCAGGATGAGGTTGAAGAATGGTTAACTTGTGGTTTGTCTCTCAAATGGAATATCGCTGATGAATCTAACCTATCATGTTTTGGACTAGTTACTGATGAATTCATAGACAAATACATAGAAGACGGCAAGATACAGAATTTGTATATTTCGAACTGGCCGGACTCCTTTTTGAGACTTCGGTGGTTACCCACCTGGACAGGAGGAAATGATGCGAAAGTACAGATCGTGGACGGCCAGGGTAACAAGATTCATGAAACCACAGTTACTCCAGAAGAAGAAGTTACTTCATTTGATGGTCTTTTCGATGGTATCGGTTTTGATGAATATTATTTCTCTGAAAATTCTTCAAAATGGGAGGAAACTGCAACCGGTGATTTCTTCCAATATCTTTACGACGGTCCTGTACTGATTCCAGGTGAATATAGCTGGCGAGTATCTTATGATGTAAATGCTCCTGATGATTCCGTGACATGGTCTGATTGGTCCAGTTTTGTAATTAAGGCACATAAGACGGTATCTGATAATTTAACCAGACTCAGGGACGATAATCTTTCCGATCAGATGATTTTTCAGGGAAGTGTAATGAATGTTATGCCTAAATGGGTGAGCATTGAAACTGCATCTGGCTTGGTTCACCTTAAGATGGGAGCGGAAACTACATTTTCCAGTCACAGGCAGTTTTTTAATCAGGACAGGCTCCTAGGTAAGTCGGTAGAGGTCACGTCATCAGTGGTTCCGTATATATCAGGTAGCGCTTACGTGCCTGCGTCAAAATTTCCGGTGGCTATCCATATACATGAACTGGTGAAGCCCAGCACAATTTACCCAGAAGATGGAAGGGTTTTCCAACTGGGTGATTTGCCACCAGTCACAGATAACTGGGCGAACTGTTCCTCGGTTGGATGTGACACTGAAAGCCTGCAAAGTCAGCCAATCCTTGAGGACTGGAAAGTTGACTGGGTGGATTCCTTGCTGCGATTCAGGTGGCTTAGGATTACTACAGAAGATGGGATGGACCCTGCATCTAGGATGCAGGTATACGATGATGCAGGTGCACTTGTGCACGAGGCTATACTTACACCCGGAAGTGTTGACCCTGTGCATTCTGGAATCACGGTCGACGAAACACAGAAACTGGGTGGAGATGGGCGTCACTATAACGAAATATATGACCACGCCTTAAGCGATATGCGCCTGGATTCAGGGGAAGCGGAGGAAGCGGCAGATCAGGGCAAGTTTTACCAGTACGCATACGATGGGCCGGTTCTTCTTCCTGGCGACTATACCTGGAGGGTGACTTACGACGTAAATGTAGATGATGCTTTAGCCGTATGGTCTGACGAGTCCAGTTTTTCTATAGCATCGGATGATTCCGGACCTGGAGATTCCATTTTTCTAGAAGATACCTACGATTATGACAATTCGACGGCGATGACGTTCCGCGGGAAAGTAACAGCGGTTCGTCCCGGAGGATTCAGCGTTATCCACAGGGAAGGTACAGATACAAACCTTGTAAATATGAGGACCGACTCAAGCAGTATTATATTTAGCCCTATTTATGGTTTGCAGACGGAGGTAGTTAAGGACTCGACCGTGTTCGTGCTGTCTGAAAGAGTACCATATATATCAGGTCGGGCATACGTTCCCAGGGAAAAGATTCCCCTTGCGCTTGAAGTGACGGAACATCAGATGCTCAGTAAGCATAAACGTTGCACAGCACTGAGCGAGGCCGAGGATGGAAAGGTGGCTTTTTCATGTGCGGACGGTGATTATGTCGAGCTGGACGCATCAGATATGCCATTTGATGATGAGATAGTAGCTGGGTCCAGCGCGGTTATCCTTGTCAAACATACAACTGCCACTGAGGACTGCAAAGTTATAGCTAATATACCCGGCGATAAATCGGTTGTTGAATGTCCTGACGGGGACAGGGTTCAAGTGGACGGGACACATGAGATAAATAAGACGTTACCGACGCCGGTTGATGCTGAGTCCTTTAAGCTTGTATCTACAGCTACGAGCCTGATAAATCGTTTGCAGAGGTTTGATCTTCAAGAGCACCAGGGACAGGTGACATCTGGGTTCACTGAAGCTTTTGAACAGGCGGTAGCCAATGCGCCTCCTGAAGTAAAACAGTTCATGGAACTTATCGATGACCTGGACGATAAGGTGATAAATTTCGCAGAGTCGTTTAAAACAGGCAGTGGACAGATGTTATTTGACCCCAGGAATATTGAAGCTCTTGCCGACCAGATACAAGAGTTTGCAGATTCATACCAAAGGATAATTTCATTTATTGTACTGGACGCGCTATTTGAACTAGCTAAAGAAAAACAGGAGGAGATAACAGAGCTCATATATTTCCAAAGTACACAGTTCATATCCGGAATTAAAGATGATCTTGAAAAAGTTGTAAAACTACTCAGGCAGGCAAACTTACAGGGAGCCATTTCCGCTCTTGACGAGGCTACTGCAAAGGAACAGGAATGGGAAGAACAGGTTGTAATGCCGAAAGTCATTGGCGCCTTGGCTCTGGATAGTATCGAGACTGCACAGAAGGAACTGAATGAATATGGTGATAATCTGCCCCAGAATGTTAAAGAAGACCTTATTGACAGGCTGAATGCCCTTAAGGAAGAATGGGCCAGTTCTGGGCCTGATACCCAGCGACTTATGGACGAGCTGTGGGCAGCTATGGCAGCAGCTTTTTCATCCGATAATACTGACGGAGAACAAGGCGTAGGGCAAGATATAGTAGGCAAAGCTAAGGAGATGATTTTAATAGCAGAGTCTGATCTTGACCAGTACGGAAAATTCATGAGCTCAGCAGTAAAATCCAGTATCGAAAAAGCTGTAAGTGACCTGAGAGAGCTTATAGAGCCCAATATAAACCCTGATGGCAAGGATGAGGTTCAGGATGCAATAGATATTCTCGCTAGCGCATTGAATTGGTCTGATGAGAGTGGTGACCAAGATACTGAGGCCAGGGCAAACGAGATAATAGCGATGGCAGAGTCTGAGCTTGAACAATACGGAAAGTACATGACAGCTGAGACAAAAGAAACGATCAACAAGCTGCTAGTTGACTTGAAGGAGATAAGTAAGCCTCCGATAGACACTGCAAGTAGTTCTAAGATACAGGCTGTTATTGATGAACTGGCTGTAGCGTTAACAGAAGCAGCCTCACCTGATTCTGAGTCTTCTGGTAGTGATGAACAGGGACCGGACTTAACCGAGGCGGCCAAGGAGGCACTTGGGGTTGCCAGCGATATAATTGGAACTTATTCAGACAGTATGGACCCGGGAATCATATCTGCTATTAAGGAGCACTCTACTGCTTTGCAGGCTGCCCTGGATAATGGTGAAGACATGTCAGCCAGTTTTGAGGCGCTCACCTCTATCTTAAAAGAACTCAAGGACCAGGCTCCAAAACCACAGGATGGATTTAATATCACGATTGAATGCGCACCACAAATAAAGGTGGGTCGTGAGATGGGTTGCTCTTTTAAGAACGATCGCAATCCTGACAGTGTTACATGGACAGCGGCCGGAGGGACTCCCGCGAGCGGTAACGGAAGTACCTTCCAGACATCGTTTGCTGCAGAAGGAACATATTTAATTTCTCTAAAAGCATGTATTGGATCTAATTGTATTGAAGATGTGCAGCAGATAAATGTTGTAGCAGGAAGCTCAGGTCAACAGGGCTCTGGGCAATCTAGTGGTGGAGAAACTAAATTTTCTGTATCTATAGAGTGCGCCTCACAGATGGAAGTAGGACAGCAGTTAGGATGCAGCTTCCGGTATAACCGCACACCGAATACTATAGAATGGTCAGCAGATGGTGGAACACCTGCGAGTGGGAGCGATAGTTCGTTCCAAACCACTTTCGGTACTGTTGGTCAGTACTCTATATCTCTAAAAGCCTGTATGGGCTCAGAGTGCATTACGGATGTTCAGGCTATTGAGGTGGTTGCGTCTAAACAGTCTTCTGAAGGAAAATAGCGCTAATCGAAATAGATAACTCATTATC
>CAZBMS010000078.1:0-5937 GCA_964493125.1 uncultured Dehalococcoidia bacterium
TGACACCAGAAGACACGAGCGGATAGTTTAGGTATAAATCAAAGCAGTGGGAAACACGAGGATACGCACAGAGCCTAGACCGCGTCTTATTTACACGCAGGAGGTCAATGGTTCGAGCCCATTATCGCCCACCACCCTTTTGGAGGACCTATTTAGCATGAGTGAGTGGCTTTTATATAAAACAGACAACCCTGTTTTTGAGTCTGGCTCCAAGTATGACGATGATCTTGAGACCCGATACCAATGGGACAATATTGTTCCCGATTCTGCAAGTATCGAAGCAGGAGACTCAATCGCTGTTTGGGACGGGAATCAATTGCTCGGGGTGTCGTGTATAAGTCAGATCACAACTGGCCCAGGGAAGAAGAAACGGAACAGGTGTCCAAATCCACTCTGTAACTCAACCAAGGTTAGGATCAGGAAAACAATGTCCCCTAGTTACACATGCGCGCGATGTAGTAATGAATTTGACGATCCGGCCTCCGAAATTATTGATGTAACGGAATATACAGCCCATTATGGACCGGCATGGAAAAATCTTGACGGCTTAGTTGACAGGGACATTCTTAAATCAATGTGGGTTGGTTCGCCGCAAAACCAACACGCTCTTCGACGATTTAGGCCAGGCGCGTTCGAGAAATTGCTGAAGGACCATTTGCTGGAAAGTCATTTCAACCTCATAGGTCAGGCGCAGAAAGCGATTAAAGGTGGATTCGAATATAAAGTCGCAAAACAGAGGATCGGGCAAGGTGTTTTTCGCCGCGAGCTACTCAGGAAGTATGGAGAAAACTGTGCTATTTCGGGTCCGACACCTCCCAAAGCAATCCATGCTTGCCATTTGTACAGCTATGCAGCTGTGGGGGGAGACCACGAAGAGGAAGGCGGGCTATTAATCCGAGCGGATCTGCATGCACTGTTCGATGCAGGTTTACTAAACATTGATCCGAAATCAGAGAAAGTTGTTTTAGATACTTCCTTAAAGCAGTTTCCTAGATATTGGTCCTTCAATGATCATCCACTGACAATCTCCTTAACGCCAAAGCAGAAAGGATGGCTGAAACTCCGATTGGAGAATCAATCACCTTCCACAAAGTAGAGTTGGACCTCAACCTGGCTGTTTACAGTAACGCCAATTGACTGCAGTTTTTACAGTAATTTTTACAGTAACGCCAAATGACACGAGTGGACACCAGAGGACAGTATCAGGTATAAATCCAATCACTGGGTAACACGGGTTTACGGCTAGGGGCAACCGAGCGTACTTTTTACACGCAGGAGGTCAATGGTTCGAGCCCATTATCGCCCACCACCCTTTTTAGACAGGAGATAGAGATGAGCCCGAAGCTCCAACAAGGTAACCGTTTCCCTACATTGACCTTCAATCTGATGGATGGTGGCAGTATCACTCTGCCAAAAGATATACCGACGCGGTACGCGGCAATCCTCTTCTACCGTGGACACTGGTGACCACCTTGTATCCGGCAGTTAGCCGAATGGGAGAAGAGAAAAGCCGAACTCGAAAACCTGAGTTGCACAATCTACGCAGTTAGTGCTGACACTTTGAATCAAGCCAAAATCGCAAGAGATAAATCTATGGCGACATTTCCCATAGCACACGGCTGTACCAAGGCCGACGCCGATACCATCGGTGCATGGTGGGGTGATCATCCACCTGATGGTGAACACATCCAACCCACAGAGTTCCTAATCAGCCGTGGTGGTGTGGTTTTGGGATCAATGTACGCATCTGGACCAGTCGGCAGAATGAGCGCAGACGAAGCCATATTCGTGATCGCAAGTCGGGAAAAACGTCGTTAATCCAGGAGCACTACGATGGCGATAGCTTCCGTATTCAAAACAATCTTTTTACGGATTCTACCTTTCCAATGGAGATTGACTATTATGGGTCCTACCGACGAGGAATTTGCTATGTTGAAGAAGTGGAGAGCGGAAAGAAGTAGCTACTCGGAAGAGGAACAGAGCAGGCTAATCAAGATAGAACGCTCGTTGCGAAGTCCAAACGAGCAGTGGTGACAATATAAACCGGCATCTTAAATAATGGGAGGTCAGGTATAAATGAAAAAGTCGATAATCGTCTTAATTGTTGCAACAACTATTTGGGCTGTATTAGTGCATTTCATACCGTGGAATTGGCTAAGCACGACAGTAAATTTAAGCTTCTCAGTTTTCACAGCATTCATAGTCGTGCAAATTAGCCGTAACTTGAAGTTATCGGGAGTTCGAGGGCTTTTTGCCTGGAGTACTGCTCTGCTTTATTGGTTCTTGTTAGTTGTTATATATAGATCTTTGCTATTTTCGCTACTGGACAGCATTTAGTCTCAGAAATAAAACTGTGAGTCTGCTTTGCGTCTAATTATGACTTTATATGCATCAAATGTAATCCCGGATGTCATTCTTAGGAAAACCGATTAGGGATCTGAGTTTATAGCTCTGGATCAACGGGCAGATATTTTGTATTATCTATCGCTGTAATATTTTTTCGAACCTAGGAAATTACCCCATGATAACCACCATATTGTCGATCGGCTTACTAATGTTCTTAGGATTTATAGGAAGCCGAATCGTAAACAAAATAAAACTGCCTGCCATAACTGGCTACTTACTAGTTGGGATATTAATTGGTCCTTCAGGGATAAACGCAGTAACCTCAGATAAAGTTACAGAACTTTCTCATATAGTAACCCCGGTTGTTCTGGGTGTAATAGCCTACATGATAGGTGGGAGTTTGCCCCTATCAAAACTTAAGGGCCTTAAGCGGAACATATTAGTTATAACAGGCTTTGAAGCTGGTTTTGCATGGCTGTTCGTGCTGACATTAGTAACACTCTTAGCTCCATTACTTTTACCCGATCTAGGACTCGATTTCAAAACTTTCTTGGCAATGGGGATAGTGATTGGTGGTATTTCTCTAGCGACCGCTCCAGCCGTAACTATGGCTATCGTTGAGGAGATGAAAATAAAAGGTCCACTCCCAACTACTCTTTTGGGAGTTGTGGCACTGGATGATGCACTAGCAATAATAGCATTCGCAATCTCGATAGGCGTCGGGGCAAACATTCTTGGAAGTGGTACATCTGCTGCGCTGATTAATCTTCTGTTGCAAGATATGGCACTTATAGGACTCTCTATATTGTTAGGAGTCATACTGGCGCCTATATTGCTCCTAGTCACACGATTTACTCGTAACCGACAGGAATCTTTGGTGGCTATTCTTGCAATCGTAATAATAGGTTCTGAAATGGCAGACATACTAAACCTATTTCCATTATTAACGAACATCGTTTTAGGATTTACCGTCACCAATATACAAAAAGAGTCTGAAGATAATTTTGAGGTACTTCGAGACATACAGGCTGTCATGTTTAGCCTATTTTTCAGTGTGGCCGGAGCTCATCTCAATCTAGCGATCATTCAATCAGCCGGAATCCTAGCAGCCGTAATCGTTCTTGGGAGATGTGGCGGTAAGCTTGTAGGCGCTTGGTTCGGAGCGACAATATCTGGCGCTCCTAAGGTTGTTAAGAAATACTTGGGGCTTACCTTAATGCCAAAGGCTGGGGTTACGGTTGGCTTATCTTTATTAGTTATGGAAACACCTGAATTGGAACCTATAAGTGCACTTGTTGTGACCGGTGTACTCGCCTCAACACTTATAAATGAGCTATTCACACCTCCATTATCTAAATTTGCACTGACAAAGGCTGAAAGTGAATCTTAAGCTGATAGTACTAAAGGTCAGCAAATGATTCGAGGCTTGGTTTTACTTGCCGCAACTTTGTTACTCGTTTCGTGTTCAGGTGGCTCTGAGATAGAAACTGCTCAGGTTTCCACATCAACAGCTACAGCCACACCAATGCAGGTGTCACCAACTCCTGCATCGACTCGAGGGATTAACTACCTGCCATGTGATCCTATTGATGGTGCGGTCAAGACATTTTCAGATGGATCGCTGAATGATTCTGGGGACCCTTCTCAAAAGTATGTTTGCGGCAATGACGATGGGACAATCAGTGATGTGTTGCAGCAGCAGATTGATAGTGGGGTACCAGTCGAAGTGGTTTTGGCCATGCAATCAGCACCGGGACAAACTTCTCAGGAAATCCCATACACTCCTATGGAAAACGAATACGGGGAATGCGGTGGTCCCAATTGCCTCAAGTGTTATGCGTGTGAAGCGTGCTCGCACAATGACAATTGCTTTTCAAAAATCTGTGAGGACGGGAAATGCAAACCCAGCAATTCTAGGAAAACATTGATGGTAGGGGATTCAATACCATACACAATCCACGAAACCTTCGGATTTCCACAGCTTACCAAAAACGCGCATGAGAAAGCCTACAGTATGTTCGCAGACGAGTTTCACCGAGTGGAACCATTGGTCATCTTTTACGTCAATGGGTATGACATTACCTTGGGCGATGTGGAACCAACTGAGCCTATTCCAGGGACAAACCAAAAGTCTTACGAGGAAATCGCACAACTATGGTGTGACTATACTCTGTGTGAGGACGTATCAGCTGTTGAGCAGACATTTAGAGACGGCGGCAAGAAAGGTGGCGGATGGGGTGTGACTAGCCGAGGTGACGCTGGCCATGAGGGGGAGTCAATCATGATTTACATCGAAACCCCATTCTATTTAGAGGAACATGGAGAGGCGGGCCCCGCAGAAGGGGCAATCCACGAATACATTCATCTCCTCCATGGTGCATTTGGTGTGCCGACCTGCGATGCCTTTAATAACGTCACGTATGACCCGAAGTGTGCAGGACCTGATTGGTGGTCTGAAGGACAGGCAGACTATATCGCTGCTGTCTATACTTTCTTGCGGAAAGACAATGGCATTGTGTCTAATTTTGACACCGCAGGGATAAATCAACGATTCGATACCCAATGTACTGAGTACGTACAATCCGGGGCGTACGCCAGAGGTGCACGCATTTCTCATGTAGAAACCGAGGCCAGTCCTGGTAATTGGTTCTTCGCTACCCGAATCACATCCAGCCCGAGGGCAGCCCTGGAGGCTTGGAAGTCCGAAACCTTGCCCGAAGCTGACGACCGTGGTTATTCGACACACGTCTATCAGGGGGGCGCATGTGCTGTCCATTTTCTCTTGGATCAAAAGATTGGTGAAAACACTGTCCAATATCTCGTGGATTTCTTGCCTATGGTCGTAGAGGAAGAAAGTTGGTTTTCAGCCTTTCTCAAATGGACTGGGTACGATTCTATGGACGCCTTTTACACTGCATTTGATACGTTCCTCCAGTCCAACTATGGAGCGATCGGACCCATAGGGGCACAGGAGTTGCTGGGACGATGCGAGTCTTAACTCAAGGAGCAGGGGTATTGCTAATAAATAGTATGCTATGGGGTTCCTGTATTAACCTAAAGCTTGCGAAATTACTTCTCTTGTCTTCAGTACTGCTTGTGCTGATAGCAGGTTGTGGTGGAGATGGTGAGGAGACCCAGACAGTACCCGTTCCCAATCCGACAGCTACCCAGATGCCGCCCACCTCTACATCAACGCTTGCCCCAATCCCAACAACTACACCGGTTCCAGTAGCAACGACACTGATACCTGCCAAGATGTCTGCACCAACAACTACCCATCTGGAATCCACATCAACGCCAGATCGCACTACTACTACTGAAAGCCCAGTGAAGGTGTGTGACTGGGCATCGTCTTACACTATTCAGAATGGATTCATCCATTTGACTGCCGAGGAGGCACCCAAAAACCAAAATATTCAGAACTTGGTCATAGAATTCACTCCCGCCATAAGGGGGTTTAAGCATCCTATTTTTAATGAAACAGAAGGATTTGCCTACCATGAATACTCGCAGGAGACATTAGACATATCCAAAAATGAACAACAAGTAGCAATACCTAAAGCAAAAACTGCATACCGAATGGATCTCAAG
>CAZBMS010000079.1:0-5317 GCA_964493125.1 uncultured Dehalococcoidia bacterium
CCGCCAAAATTCAGTTGATATGTGCGCTCGACTTTCACTCCACGTTCGTGGAATAAGCGTGTCAGCATACGATGAATTATCGTCGCCCCGACCTGTGACTTTATATCATCACCTATTATTGGTAGATTTTTGTCCTTAAATTTCTTCTGCCAATATCCTCCTGTGGCAATGAAAACAGGGATACAATTTATAAACCCAGCTCCCGCATCTAAAACCTGTTCGGTATACCACTTCGTCGCTTCCTCACTCCCTACAGGCAAATAGTTAATAACCACATCGGCCCCTGTTTCCTTCAATACCTTGGCCACATCAACGGTGTCACCTGGGGCTTTCTTAACCTTGTCCGCAACGTATTGTCCAATTCCGTCATGCGTCATTCCCCTGAGAACCTTTACTCCGGTACGTGGCACATCGTGAAATGTAACGGTGTTATTAGGCGGAGCATAGATCGCTTTACCCAAATCCTTGCCAACTTTGTTCTTGTCTATATCAAAAGCAGCGACGAACTCTATATCCCCAATATGATATCCACCGAGGACGTTGTGCATTAAACCTGGTATTGAACCCGCCTCAGCTGCTTCACGATATTTATAAACTCCCTGTACTAAAGATGAGGCACAGTTACCCACACCAACAATTGCGACTTTTATTTTGCCCAACGCTGCATACTCCTTTAATTTGCCTGGCAATACTTTCTTTGCATTCCCATGTAAGATCAGCTTTCAATCTAAATGACTAGGCCAAAGCCCGGATTCACTCCGAGTCAACCGATAGTATACGTCAATTCACGCCCCAAAATCTAACCATTAAATATCCAATATTATTCTCCATGTATGTATCATAGAATCAGTCGTAACAATTGACTTATAAACATATGACAAAACCTGAAGATCGATACTTAAAGGTTAACGACCTGACAATACATTACCTGGATTGGGGCAATGTTGGTGCCCCTATCATGCTGATTCTACATGGAGTTACTAGATTCGCACATGCTATGGACGGCATAGCACGCTTTTTCGCGGACAGATTTCAAGTGTTAGCGTATGACCTGCGTGGACATGGAACTAGCGATTGGGATCCGAAAGGCCATTACGATATAGATACTCACCGTTCGGACCTCGAGTGCCTAATAAGCCTACTCAATCTCGAAAATATAGTACTCCTTGGGCATTCGCTAGGTGGATCAATAGCCATGTCATACATGTATCACAACCCAAGTAATGTCGTTAAAGCAGCGGTTATAGAAGATGTCGGGCCACATGTAGAAAAACCTGTAAAACGACCGTCTTCTATTGAATCAGATCTGGAGCGAACTCCAAAAATGTTCGCATCTTGGGAGCAAGCCACCGATTATTGGAGGAAAAGTCGCCCAGAATTATCCAAGCTTGCACTGAATCGCCGAGTAAACAGTTCCATGCGAGAATTAGAGGATGGAACTGTTACTTGGGTCTGGGATATATCAGGAGTCCTAAATCACATGAAAAATGGACCTAAAGGAACTGATGATCGTTGGAACTACGTAAAAGCTATAACATGTCCAACGCTCGTAGTACGTGGCTCCGAATCTGAGATATTGTCACAAGAAATTGCGACTCGCATGTCAAACGAAAACCGCCACATTTCATGGGTGGAGATTCGAGGAGCTGGGCATGCCGTCCATGCCGACAACCTTGACTCATTCAACTTAAAGGTTAGTGCCTTTTTAAAAAACACAGAATAGTACCTTAGTTCTTGATTAACTGTGAGCCCAAAGATATACTCTTCAAACCCCCCTCCCACGGGTAGGGACACAATGGAGAGCTCGAATGCTGACCGAAACAAAACAGGACGTCCTTAAGAGGCTCAATTACATTGAGGGCCATCTTGCCGGTATAAAAAGAATGATTGAGACCGAAAAGTATTGTGTAGATATTCTCTTACAAACATACGCGGTACGACGAGCAATAAAAAAAGTAGAATCAAAGCTCCTAGAAGGTCATTTACACACACACGTTTTAGAGGGAATACGAGACGGCCAAGATAAGCAAGTATTGGACGAATTGATAAGCTTATATAGCCTCGTGGAGAAATGAAAACTTTGGCAACTCCTAAAATTAATGCTGATTCCAATCACAAAATGAATCTCAATGTCGGCGGCATGACATGTGCCGCCTGCGTCTTACACGTTGAAAATGCCCTGAGCAACATTAGCGGAGTAGTTTCTACAAATGTGAACTTAGCTACAGAACGAGCTACGATTGAGTATCTAGCGGATTCGGTCACAATAGATACCATCAGAAGTGCTTTGGATGATGCCGGGTATACGTTCAACGGGATCTCGGATGAAGACCGAGAACGGGAGCGATTGCTGAGAGCTAAAACCGTTGAAACTCACCGCAACCGTTTCCTTATTGCCGGATTTATAGCAATCATTATATTCCTGGGAACTATGAAAACATGGTTTCCATGGATGCCTTCTTTTCTACAAAACTGGTACACACTATGGGCGCTCGCAACACCTGTGCAATTCTGGATAGCCGGTCAGTTCTATCGGCGTGCCTGGAGTGCGGCAAAACGCCGTACGTCAAACATGAATACACTAATAGCACTCGGGACTAGCGCTGCATACCTGTTCAGTGCCGTAATCACACTTTTCCCCAATTTGTTTGACGTCGAAGGAGTAGCTACAACAGTATATTTTGATACAGCCACAATCATAATAACTTTAGTACTGCTGGGACAGTTTCTTGAGGCTAGGGCTAAAGATCAAACATCGGAGGCAATTACAAATCTTAAAAACCTCCAACCCAAAACAGCCCTAGTGGTAAGTAACGGCAGCCAACGCATAGTCCCTATTCAACAACTATGCGTTGATGACCTTATCCTTCTGAAACCCGGCGAACGAGTACCTGCAGATGGGCAGGTAATGAAAGGCTTTTCAGAAATTGATGAAGCAACCCTTACTGGTGAAAGCATGCCAACCGAAAAAACTATCGGGGCTTTAGTTTATGCGGGCACCATAAACAAATCAGGGAATCTTGAATTTCGCGTGAATAAAATAGGCAAAGACACCGCACTAGCTAACATGATCGAAATGGTAGAAGAAGCACAGGGCTCCAAAGCCCCTATTCAAGCCATGGTTGATGTTATAGCCAGCTACTTCGTGCCGATCGTCATTGCAATAGCGATTGCAACTTTTTTTACTTGGTTTCTAATAGGCCCGGAGCCAACTTTGACCTTTGCGGTACTAAACGCGGTATCTGTATTAGTAATAGCCTGCCCATGCGCCCTAGGGCTTGCGACACCCACTGCAATCATAGTAGGAACTGGGAAAGGGAGCCAAAATGGCATCCTTGTGCGAAACGCAGAATCTTTGGAGCTAGCACATAAGATAGATACAGTGGTTTTGGATAAAACCGGTACTATTACCACAGGAACACCATCTGTAACAGATATAGTAACTACCGAAACTGCAGAAAATGAAATTATCAGACTAGCAGCCTCCGCAGAATCCGGCTCTGAACACCCCATAGGCATTGCGATAATCAAGTGTGCTGAAGAACGACGTATCGAGATCGGTGAACCGCAAGGTTTCCGAGCGTTGCCCGGGCAAGGAGTCCAAGCCAACGTTGGCCGCTTCTCAGTTACTATGGGAAACCGCAAACTTATGAAAGAGCTTGACTATCCGCTTAAGCAGTTAGATAAAGTAGCAGTAGATATGGCGACAGATGGCAAAACGCCTATTTTCATCGCTATCGACGAACAGGTAAGAGGAGTCTTCGCCGTAGCGGATGTCTTACGACCCGAATCAAGTGCATCTGTTGCAGAAATGAAGAGTATGGGGTTGGATCTGGTAATGTTGACCGGAGACAACTCACGCACCGCCAAAGTTATCGCTAATCAAGCAGGTATAAGCACCGTTTTATCAGAAATGATGCCTGAGGAAAAAGTTGCCGCAATAAGAAACCTTCAACAACGCGGTAAAATTGTTGCTATGGTAGGAGACGGTATAAACGACGCGCCCGCATTAGTCCAATCTGATCTAGGCATAGCAATAGGTTCCGGCACTGACATCGCAATCGAAGCGGCCAATATAACGTTAGTGCAGCCGGATCTTAGAGGAATAGCCAAGTCCATCAAACTTTCAGAGGCTACAATTAAGACCATAAAACAAAATCTATTTTGGGCATTCTTCTATAACACTGGACTTATCCCCATAGCAGCAGGAATTCTCTACATATTCTTCTCGAATGGAGACGTGCCAAGCTCACTGCAATATTTTCTGGGAAACTATGGATTCCTTAATCCAGTTCTGGCTGCGGGAGCTATGGCTATGAGTTCAGTAACAGTAATAACGAATTCGCTTAGACTTAGACGATTCAACATGTCTTAGTCGGTTTCTTGGCATTCAAAAAAAAGTTACAATCACCGATATATGATCAAGAAAGGAGAATTACCATATGAACTATGGACAGTTGATGGTCGGTTCTGAGGTCCCCAATTTTAAACTTCCTACGGTAAGCGGGGATTCAGCCGAGCTATCGGATTTCAGAGGAAAACGCGTCGCGCTATTTATGTGGGCTTCCTGGTGAGTATGCCGCAATCAACTGCCTGTATGGCAGGATTTTTACTCAAAATATAGGTTCAAGGATATCGAAGTAGTCAGTGTGGCAGTCGATGCACAAGGCTCCGGCAAAGTACAACCCTATCTTGATTTAGCTGGTGCAACGTTCTTTACCCTAATTGACGAATCCAACTTGCTTAGCAGTATTTTTGGATTTAAAGCAGTTCCAAACGGGCTTCTCATCGACGAATACGGGATACTTAACTACCAGAAATATGGTGGTTTTGAGTTAAGAAAACCCGAATTTCGTGACATTGTATACACGTGGGCCGAAGGGGCTTCTCCTGATTGGCTAGCCAGTCGCATGCAAGAAGACGTCATGGGAGGCCCAGATCATCATCAAGCTATCCAACACTTCCAAATCGGGGCTAATCATTATAAGGCAGGGAAAATCAAGGAAGCCCTTGAGGAATGGAGTAAAGGCCGCGATTTAGAGCCCGATAACTGGGTAATCAGAAAACAAATTTGGGCAGTTCAGAATCCAGAAAAATTTTATTCCAAAGAGGTGGATTCCGATTGGCAACGAGAACAAATTGAAAGAGGCGTGTAACCTCTTTTCTAATAGGAAAAGCTTCCGTATAATGGTTCCATCGGCCCGGTGGTGTAGTCTGGTTTAACACACCGCCCTGTCAAGGCGGAGATCGTGGGTTCAAATCCCATCCGGGTCGCCATCCCTTCTTAGGACTAAACCTACTATTAGCCAGATCTATT
>CAZBMS010000080.1:0-5182 GCA_964493125.1 uncultured Dehalococcoidia bacterium
GTAGGCAAAGTGGCTCAGACGGTTGCAACTTTGGAGCGATATGGTGCTATGGAGCATACTGTGGTGGTAGCTGCAAATGCTTCTGATCCTGCTCCACTCCAGTATTTGGCTCCTTACGCTGGATGTGCCATGGGAGAAGAATGGATGGAGAATGGGAAGGACGTCTTGATTATATTTGATGACCTTTCTAAGCATGCTTGGGCATATAGGCAAATGTCTCTCCTGTTGAGAAGGCCTCCGGGTCGTGAGGCGTATCCAGGGGACGTTTTCTATCTCCACAGCAGACTTTTGGAGAGATCAGCTAGGCTAGATGAGGCTAGTGGAGGAGGGTCATTGACTGCGTTGCCGATAATTGAAACTCAAGCTGGTGATGTGTCTGCCTACATTCCCACAAATGTAATATCTATAACAGATGGACAGATTTATCTAGAGGCAGATCTATTTAACGGTGGTACTAGGCCGGCTGTTAACGTTGGGTTGTCAGTTTCTCGTGTGGGTGGATCTGCTCAACGACGGGCAATGAGAAGTGTAGCTGGTAGATTGAGGTTAGATTTGGCTCAATACAGAGAGTTGGTTACATTCGCACAATTTGGGACCAGTGATTTAGACCGCTCAACCAGAGAACAACTCGAACGCGGGCAAAGGATAACTGAGGTATTAAAACAGCCCCAGTATCAACCGTTGCCGTTGGCTAATCAAGTGACGATTATGTTTGCTGTAACTAATGGATATCTGGATGATGTGCCTGTGGAAAATGTAGCAGAATGGGAAGAAGGATTTCACAAGTTCATAGAAGCAAACCATCCGAAGATTGCTGAGAGCATAACGCAAACTAATGAGATAGATGATGAAACTCAGAAATCGTTGATTGGTGCTATAGAGGCTTATAAACAGACAGTAAGTTTTGATTAAGGAAAAATGAGTTTAGTAGAAGAATCTTTAAAGTATTTCAAGGATAAGAGCGTGGTGATAGTAACTGATGTAGAAACAGACGGCTCTATAGAAGAGATCGCCGGTGTTTTGTTGGGTGGGTCGGGCGATTGTTTATTGGTTAAGGACGAGGGGGATAATTTACCTACGGTCATTAATGTTTCACACATAGCTTGGATATATGAAGACGAGGAACAAGTGTAGGTATGGCAGCCATAACAAATGTAAGAACATTGAGGAGGCGCATTCGAAGCGTTCAGAACACAGCCAAAATCACTAAGGCTATGCAGATGATTGCGGCATCAAAGATGAGAAGGGCGCAGCAGCTGTCTGTTGCCGGAAGACCTTACTCCGAGAAAATGCAAGCGGTGCTGGCTAATGTCGCCGCACAATCGACCGATATAGAAGAGACTAATCCTTTACTGACTAAAAGAGAAGTAAAGCGAATTGAGGTGATCCATGTAACACCTGACCGGGGACTTTGTGGGGGGTTGCCTTCCAATTTAAATAGATCGTTGGGGCAGTTCATTCTCGATAACAGTGCCTCCGTGAGCGTGGTTGGAGTAGGTAAAAAAGGCCGTGATTTTGTTGCAAGGACCGGAAATGACCTTCGTGCATTCTTTTCAGATTTGGGTGATCGTCCGTCGTTGGAATCAGTTTTACCAATAAGTCATATAGCAATCGAGGACTACGTTAGTGGTTTTGCCGATGAGGTCCATGTTGCATATGGTTATTTCGTTAGTACCGCGATTCAACGCCCAGTTATACGTAAGCTCCTACCAGTGGAGCCGGCAGAACTCGAGCCAGATCAGAAAGCAGGATACATCTATGAGCCCCGTAGTGCCGATTTGTTGACTGAGCTTCTACCTCGGTTTGTGGAGATGCAGATTTTCCACGCTATTTTGGAATCTGTAGCTAGTGAACATTCAGCTCGGATGGTCGCAATGCAGAATGCTACGGATTCCGCGAACGAAATGATAGACGCCCTTACCTTGGTGTTAAACAAAGTAAGGCAAGAATCAATAACTAAGGAACTTCTCGACATTGTTGGCGGTGTTGCCGCATTGGAAGGGTAAGGACTGTATTAATATAACGGAGTGAGTTATGGCAGAATCAACTAAAGGTAAAGTTATTCAAGTAATAGGTACGGTAGTCGATGTGGAGTTTCCTCCAGAATACATGCCTGATTTGTTTAATGCGTTGGAATTGGAGCTTAACGACGAGCGACTCGTATTGGAAGTTGAGCAACATATAGGGAATAATCGAGTACGCTGCTTGGCTATGGGTGCAACAGAAGGTCTTACAAGGGGTTCAGATGTTGTGGATACTGGCCAGGCTATAGCAGTCCCAGTTGGTCCAGCATCACTAGGGCGGTTATTGAATGTGATTGGAGAACCATTGGACGGATTAGGTGATGTAGAAGCGAAAGAAAGATGGCCCATACACAGAGAGGCACCTTCGTTTGAAGAGCAAGGAACCGAAACAGAGATGCTGGAAACCGGGGTCAAAGTAATAGATCTAATTAGCCCTTTTACTAAAGGTGGCAAGGTGGCTGCTTTTGGCGGGGCTGGTGTTGGGAAGACTGTAATCATACTTGAATTGATAAGAAACATTGCGAACGTACATGAAGGGTACTCAGTTTTCGCAGGAGTCGGAGAGCGATCTAGGGAAGGCAATGACTTGTGGCATGAAATGCAGGAGTCTGGGGTAATAAAGAACACGGTATTAGTATTCGGGCAGATGAACGAATCCCCTGGCGTGCGCCTTAGAATAGCTCTTACAGGCCTTACCATGGCTGAGTACTTCCGCGATGAAGAAAATCAGGACGTTCTTTTGTTTGTAGACAATATTTACAGATATATATTGGCTGGAATGGAAGTATCAGCTTTATTGGGCAGAATGCCTTCGGCTGTGGGTTACCAGCCGACATTGTCTACGGAGATGGGAGATTTGCAGGAACGAATTACTTCCACTAACAAGGGTTCTATTACATCAGTACAGGCGGTTTACGTGCCTGCGGATGATTATACGGATCCTGGCGTATCGACAACTTTTGGACACTTGGATGCTGTCGTATCTTTGGAGAGATCAATAGCAGAACAGGGGTTATATCCTGCGGTTGATCCGTTAGTTTCAAACTCGAGAATTTTGGATCCAGCCGTGGTTGGTGAGGAGCATTATCAGGTGGCACGTGGTGTTCAGCAGGTTTTACAGAGGTATAAGGACTTACAGGATGTGATAGCGATTCTGGGGATGGAAGAATTATCTGAGGAAGATCGCGTGACAGTAGCAAGAGCACGAAAGATTCAGAGATTTTTCTCGCAGCCATTTTTTGTGGGCGAGCAATTTACTGGTCGTGAAGGTCGTTATGTTTCTATAAGCGATACAGTGACTGGGTTCAAAGAGATTTTGGAAGGTAAGCATGATGATTTACCCGAGCAGGCCTTTTACATGGTAGGTACTATAGATGAGGCAGTGGAGAATGCTCGGCAGATGGCATCGCAGGGTGATGAGTAGAGAATATAGGTGATATGCAGCTTGATATTGTAACAGCAGAAGGTTCGGTTTATTCAGGTGAAGTGAATGCTATCTCAGCTCCAGGTATTGAAGGGGAATTGGGCATTCTCTCATATCATGCGCCTTTGCTCACTTTACTTCAACCTGGAGAGTTGAGAATTCAAATTAAGGGTGAGGAAGATCTTTACCTTGCAGTTGGTGGCGGGTTTCTTGAGGTTATGTTTAACGGGGTTATAGTTTTAGCAGATACAGTTGAGCGGTCTGATGAAATCGATGAACAACGAGCCGAGGAAGCTTTTAAGAGAGCAGAAGAGCGTATAAACAACCCTGATGAAGGGCTTGACCTCCAAAGGGCTATTGCATCTATGAAGCGGTCAAAAATCAGGATAGATTTAGTAAGGAAAAGAAGGCAGCGTCGTGAACCGGTATCTTAAACCTGGTCCTTCTTTATGTAATAAGTCATAGACTGTAATGCGATTACAGGATCTATGTTTCGCAGTTTAACGTCATGTGGAACCTGAATTCCGACTGGGGCATAATTCACTATCGCTTTTACGCCAGAGCGAATTAGTTCGTCTATCACAGATTGAGCGGCATCAGCTGGAACAGCTGTGATGCAAATCTGTATTTCTTCTGCAGAAATTAATTCAGCCAGTTTATGCATTGGTTGAATCATTATCCCACCCACCATTTGTCCCACTTGGCTTGGCTCGTAGTCAAATGCAGCCACAATTTTGAATCCTTCAGGTGAGAAACCTGGGTAGCTTAGAATGGCTCTGCCTAGCCGACCTATGCCTACTAACCCGACCTTCCATTCATCGTTAAGAGCTAGGATCGTTCTTAGTTCCTTGATAAGCCCATTTATAGTGTAGCCGCGTCCCTGTTTGCCGAATCTACCGAAGTAACTTAAGTCCTTTCGGATTTGGGCTGGAGTCATTTGCATGAGTTCGCCGAGTTGACGTGAACTAGCTACATTTATACCTTCGCTATGGAGGCGAGTTAATGTTCGGAGGTATCGAGGCAGTCGCATAATTACTACCTCAGGAACTTCACTATATGTGTTGCTGTTACTAGATCCTTTCATGACGGTCTAGGCTATCAGGTAAACTTAAAGCTGTGTCTGCGTGAATAGATTGGGATCTAAACGGTTCTGCATTAATTCTTTTTTCTATGGAAGTAGGTTGATTGTAGTAGCTTAGATAAACACCGTCAAGAATCCCAATATATCCATATATTGGCTGATATAATCATTACTCTTAATACTGTGAATGAATTTATGCAATGATTGTTGGTTCAGCAAAAATATGGATCAGGCTACCTGGCAATAATAACCTTAAGGGTAAACGCAGCGTGATTCAGTCTGTATCGAAGATGATTGGTGATAGATTCAATGTTGCGATATGTGAAGCGGAAGCGCTTGAGGATCATAAGATGTTTGTATTGGGCCTAGCATGTGTTTCTGCAAGCACTAAACATGCAGCAAAGTTATCACTACTGTACTGGATTATTTAGATGCTACTCGCAGGGACATTCAGATTATTGATTCAGATGTCGAAATTATATCTGGGATTTAATGTAACGGTTGGTTATTCTAAGGGTTTCACCGGACGTGGAGGGGCATTTGGTACGGGCAGCGTTTATATATTCTGAAGATCTCTCTAGCCATGTGTTAAGAGATGGTCATCCTATGCGCCCAATAAGATTGAAATGGACGCATGATCTCTTAGACGCTTTG
>CAZBMS010000081.1:0-5083 GCA_964493125.1 uncultured Dehalococcoidia bacterium
CAAGCTTGTCTAGAGGGATTTCTGTGTGAGGTGTATGTGCGATCGGTTCGTCAGGCGGTTGTTTCATTTTGATATTCCTTAGATAGTTGCTTTGAATAAACCTTTGGGCGGGCAGTTTGAATATGTATAATCTTATTTGAATAAGTTTGTTCTGGCTAGAGGTGATAAGTAAGGCCTAAGCCTGCCAAACGCGAATTTGATTTATTATGTACTGATGTAAATGTTGATTATGAAACGCAAGGCCATATGGCTACTTCTCTTCGTCGCAGCACTGTTTGTGGTGGGTTGTGGTGGTGATGAGCAGCCGAAGCCTGTGGAAACTCGGGATATTCCAGTTAAGGCTGAGCCTAGTCCCGATGTCCCAACTGAGTCTATTCCCGATGTCCCAACTGAATCTATTCCCGAGGTATCAGGTGAATCTCAACCTAAGGTTACACCGGAAGCTACCAAAGAATCGATCGTCAGCAAATTATTCAAAGCTGTCACTCCTGAATTCTTAAAAGATGACACCTCTAAAACTTTCTCCCGTACAGATGATATTTACACACCGGCACTAGCCGCACCCGACTTATCCAAAATAGAGTTGGCTTGGATGGGAGACGGTTTTACCCGGGTTACTGGATCCGCTGGGGCCATACCTGGTCGCTACCCAGTCTACGTTGTTAGCCCAAACACTGCTAATGCCGCTCTTACAAAAGCTGGCAAGGACGGTAGCTTCAATACACAGATAGTAGCGCCCCCCGGTTCTTGGGTTATAGTCAAGTATGACCCGACTGGGGGTGACTGGTTGCATTCGGACATCCTAGAAGATGATAGACCAAGCGGTGTTAATGCAGCGATAGGCGCTATGGCTCAGGTTCCATTTGATCCGCCGAAGGGGAATGGGGTTCCTTTTGTCATTAGCGGGTCTACTCAGCCAGGTCACCTTGACTTCACTTTAAAGGGGTCAATGGGTGGAACCTTTGAGGCGGGAGGAGAGGTAACCTTCGAAGGACATGTAACCGCATACGTAACGAAGGATTCAGCGCCTGATCTCGTCGGCCAAAGCTTGGATCTACACACCCAACTAACTCCGCTTTTCGATTCTAAAGGGCAGCCCAGGATAATGGCTAATCAGTTTTTCTCTACTATACTTACACCCTCAAAACTTCCTATAGAACACTGGAGTGGCCCGCCGTTAAGTGGAGGGCCGTTACAAATGGAATCGTTCCAACTTGATGAAGGTAGCAGCACTCTCACTGCACCGTTCTCTTTTGAAATACATATTCCGGAGGAAGTAGCAGATGGTGTTTACACAGTCTGGCTTGATACCGGCAGTGGCATAGGAATTGGTTCCTTAGGTGGACCTCGGCCACATGTGAACCCATTTATGACCAATAATGCGCTTCCTTTCCCGCCATTCACCATAGGTTCTGCTGTTCCTTCTCACTTGGTTTGGACCTTGCTTACGGACGTGCCAAGCTCGGATGGCAGCCGAGGATCTGTCGCCGCAGGTGACTTACCTAATTTTCAGATCGCAAACCGCATAGCTACCCAAGCTCATCACTTCATCATTCCGCGCCTTTCCAAAACTACTGGGGAGGATGAGGTCTATCGGCTAGAGCCGTATCTGCCAATGGTTGCCCACGGCGACAGATATATCCCCAATGTTCCTAATATCGCATTTAAGTTTCCTTCAGGCAGGTTGACCGTTAGAGTTACTAGGCCTGATGGCACAGTGGATGAACTTGGGCCTGCGCCTTTCATAACTGCTACTACACGCACGCCTGCAAGTGGAGGGGGGTTATTTTTAGATAGCGGAGGCGGGCACCTTGCGGAGGTACTCCAACTAAGTACCGGCTCTGATTCTTTCGATTACCAGTTTCCAACTTACGGTGAATACACGATAGAGATGGTTGGTGATGTTGATGACATATATGGAAACAGCTACCAGGGAGGTGGACTGTACACCATCTTTGTGGCAGAGCCTCTGGATATCGAACCTGCGACGTTGCCCATGACCCCGTTCGAAGTAGGAGATGTATTGAATCCAGGGGTAACGCTACTGCCGGGTGTCCCAGCCGAAGTGGACGTTAAAACTGCTCTTTATGTCGAATCAGATCCTGATCGATTGATTGAGCAGGCAGTAACAGGCACGGCCAACCGATTTGGTGTTTTTACTCCCCCCTTAGGCATAAAAAGCATCGAAATGAATGGTCCTGGGGAATTGTTAGTGGAAACAACGGCCCGTTATACCGACTCCGATGGTGTACTTTGGATGGGTGCTACTCGCTGGGGGCAAGTTGTTGCTCCTAAAGATACACCTTTCATTGCCCACGGTCGGCGCGGTCGCGACAGCACTCCAATAGACGATGTTAAACTTTGGTTTAACAGCCCGCATATTCCGGGCGATTCTGCACATGTCAATCTTCCTTTCGCTAATGGGGATATTGCTTGGCAAACCGACGACGATGCTGGGCGGGTGATTATCACAGCTCAGGACACTGAGGGACTTGTGACGAGTGCGATTAGTAGCTGGGAAAGTGATGGGTATCACGTAGCCATGGGGGATCATAGTCAACCATCTCCCACACTTGAGCAGCGGATACAGAATGGCGAACTGCCACTAACCTTTTTTACTAAATCGGGGATGAATCCAGCGCTCGTACCTGAAGATATCGCGAGCTACGGTTACTGGTACGGGGGAATACAACGGCCGGGCGAAAGAGTGCGAGAGATTATCAGCGACGATGATAATGGGACCGGCTACTGGCGATTTGGGGAGATGTATGGGATGCAGCCTGGTATGGGAAGCCAAGGTGATTTGCCTAATGACTTCAAGTTCCAGTTTGGCGGTGCAGTATTTCGAGATACGACGCGCAACTTGAACAGATACGGAATTTATGGTTCGCTTTGGGTATTACTACCTGAGAATGACCCGATTGGCTCGCGAGTATTTCCACCATTTCAGGGCATAAATGGTGGCCCTAGTGGTGGCCCAATATTAACCCTGGATGGAGAGGACATTGATGCCTTCGTTGTCCCGTTGGCAGTTCGACCGGGCACTATTTTGGAGTCAGGTGACACTTTTTCATTCTCGGCGCAGTTGGCACCAACACTTCCTGGGAAGGTTGACTTAACTATTTCAAACTCTGGTGGAATTGTGCAAACGATCTCGGGACGGGCCAACGAAATCGGTTATTACTACGACCCTTCCCAGGATTTCTTGATCGAAACACCCGGGATATATCATGTGGCTGTGAGTGCAACCTTTGACTCCCCGACTTCGGTTGGACCAATGACTGAGCCTTTTCCCACTGGGACAGTTCTTGGTGCGGTTGAAGGCGGGTTTGATATATACGTTGTCCCTGGAGATAGTCCAAGTCTGAATACAGACCATCCCAAATGGAGTGTCATGGATGGGGATAAAGATGTGATATTCTCTATAGTTTCACCAAGTGATCAAAAAGGAGTCGCTCATTTCACAATTGGAATGCCTGGCCATCTTCTGGATACTGGAACCGTCGAGTTGATTGATGGTCGAGCCAAAGTCATCTATTCGCCTCGTGTTTTGAGCAAGCGTTTCCCTAACATCGACGTCCTTGGGCGTACGGAATTTGAGCCAGGGTTGGCAGATACTATTTGGGTCAACGTACTTCTTAAAACGGATAGCGATGGTTTTTACGCACGCCAGTTCACATTGCAAGGCCCCGATCTATTGATCCCTCCGTAATTGGCGGAGTAATAACTTATCAATAACATGCTGAAATAATGGTAACGGAGTTCTAATGAGATATCACGGATTAGACGCCTTGAGAGTGTTTGCGATGATGATGGGAGTAGTACTGCACGCCTCTATGTTTTATGTGGAGGGTATTGGACAGGAGTTAGGGTATGAACTCACTGGAAGACGTCTTATACCAACGTCGGACTTTTTGGGATTGTTGTTTTTCTTCATACACGTTTGGAGAATGCCGTTGTTCTTTTTGCTTGCAGGTTTCTTCGCCCGGCTTATAGTCCAAAAGAGAGGCTTCTCAGGTCTACTGAGAAACAGATTGGTACGAATCGTAATCCCGTTAATTGCGGGCGTTCTAGTTTACAGTTTGGTATTCAAATTTGGCGAACTGAATGAACTACACCATATGTGGTTCTTGCGTGATCTAGTACTAATGTACATTTTGTTGGCGGTGATGAAATATTTATCGAGATTGGTTCCAGGCATCGTACGGAGAATCGACGAGATTTTCTCTTCTACTGGAAGACTTTGGTTGCTAACGATTTTTTTGCTCCCGGCCACTACTATTGGGAGACCGGGATTTTTTAATTGGATCGAAACAAACTTGGATCAGGGCCCGGGGCCATTTTTCTTATTGGGGATCTTATTTGTGCTTATAGGTTGGTTCATGCATCGCAATACTCACATACTGGATTCGTTATCTAGAGTTTGGAGAATGCATGCTTTGATTGGCCTTGTAACCTATGGTGTATTCGTTACGATTATGGTAGCAGTGTTATCTGATAACTTTGATAAAGATTTAGCTGATGGTTTGTGGATTCTTGGAATGCTTATTCAACCGGTCGTCACCTTTCTATTGGTTATGGCTTTCATTGGTGGCACACAAGCCATATTCCAAAAAAGCAATAAAGTAGTGAGCTATTTTGTGGATTCATCTTATTGGGTATACTTGCTTCACTTATTGGTTGTGTTTGTCATAGGCGGAGAAATCATCAAGACTGCCAATCCTAATCCTTTGGTTGGTGCGGGAGTGAATATATTTGCTACTACATTGATTTGTATGGTCACTTACCACGTATTAGTTAGGTATACCCCTATTGGGTGGGTCCTTCATGGTAAGAAGGGCCCATTTAGCAGATTGTTTAAGCCCTTTTCTAGGGAAGATGTTAGCGCTGAAAATGGTCGCACTTGATAGAGAATGAGTAGAAGCCCTGTCCAAAAACTCCTCATCGCACTGTCAGCTTTTTTATTGATTGGTTGTGGAGGAGACGCTTCGCCATTACCGGATATAAACGCTACGGTTGAGGCTCGTTTGTCAGCTATAGACATACAGGCTACGGTACAGGCGAAGGTTAAGGAGACTATAGA
>CAZBMS010000082.1:0-4877 GCA_964493125.1 uncultured Dehalococcoidia bacterium
AATTGAGTTGAATAAATTCTGCCCGCGATGTCGAGGTGCAAGACTTCATAGGGAAGTACGATAAATTGGCTCGTTCTGGTGGGAATATATTGAGGAAGCCGTCTTCTTCTGCGACTACTGGTCCCAAAAGAGGCCTGTTCCAGTTCTTCGGTGAAGTTGTTGGTGAACTGAAGAAGGTTACTTGGCCTACTAGAGAAGAGGCCGTAAGATTGACGCTCCTAGTTATAGCTGTTTCTGCCGCGACAGGTTTTGCGTTAGGATTTGTAGATATTATTTTCACAAGGCTTCTGGATTTTGTGATTGCTTAAGGCTAATTCAAATGACTTCAAAGACTGGTAAAGCTGGAAACACTTCAATAGAACCTCGTTGGTATTTTGTACATACGTATTCAGGTCAGGAAGAAAGGGTAAGAAAAAACCTGGAGCAAAGAATTACTACGATGGATGCTGAAGATAAAATACTGCAGGTAATCGTGCCCACCGAAGAGGTTATGGAAATAAGGTCAGGTAAGCGAACCCCAAAGCGAGCGCGACTTTACCCTGGCTACATCATGGTGGAAATGAGGATGGATGACGAGGGCTGGCATATAGTTAGAAACACTCCTGGGGTAACAGGGTTCGTGTCGGTTGAGGATGAGAATGAAATGAGACCTAAGCCAGTGGCTTTGGAGCCATGGGAAGTTGAGAATATCCTCCAACTAGTCGCTTCAGAGACGCCCACGGCAATAATTGGATTCACCAGGAATGAAAGCGTTAGAATTACTGATGGGCCATTTGCAGACTTTATTGGGGTTGTTGATGCGATTGATACAGACAAGGGGAAAATTAATGTTCTGGTGTCGTTTTTTGGTAGAGAGACACCAGTCGAGTTAGATTTCCTTCAACTGGAGAAACTTTAGGGTGATGAAAAATGGCTAAGAAAGTCAGGGCTATAATCAAGTTGCAAATACAGGCGGGTCAAGCTACGCCAGCTTATCCTGTTGGACCCGCTTTGGGCCAGCATGGCGTTAACATAATGGGCTTTGTCAAAGATTTTAACTCTAGAACTGCCTCTCAAACAGGTAATTTGATACCAGTAGCTCTCACGGTTTTTGAAGATAGTTCTTTTACATTTGTTACCAAAACATCCCCTGCTTCCGATATGTTACGCAAGGCAGCGGGTGTTGAAAAGGGGAGTGGCCTGGCAGGTAGAGAAAAAGTTGCTACCGTACCTAGGGCAGGTGTGATTGAAATAGCCCAATCTAAGATGAAAGACCTTAACGCAGGATCTGTGGAGGCGGCTGTAAAGATTATCGAGGGGACAGCCCGAAGTATGGGAATTGAGGTTACTGAGTAATGGTTAAACATGGGAAACGTTATAACGAAGCTTTAGACAAGCTCGATAAAGAAAGACATTATGAGCCTGGCGATGCGATTAACTTAATTAAAGAGACTACCACAGCGAAGTTTGATGAAACTGTAGAGGTTCATCTTCGCACCGGTGCAGATCCCAGGCATGCTGAACAGCAAATTCGTGGAGTGGCTCAACTGCCTAATGGTTTAGGTAAACCTGTTAGAGTGTTGGTGTTTGCGCAGGGAGACGCGGCTAAGGCTGCTAGGGATGCTGGAGCAGACTCAGTAGGTGATGATGATGTGATACAGAAGGTGGATGGGGGATGGGTGGACTTTGATATGGCTATAGCTACGCCTGATATGATGGGTAAAATAGGTCGACTTGGAAGAGTCTTAGGGCGACGAGGTCTTATGCCCAATCCCAGGACCGGGACAGTAGTGCAAGCAGAAGATATTCCTAGAGCAGTGGATGAGGCCAAGAAGGGTAGGGTAGAGGTTAGAATGGACAGGACAGCGATAATCCATGTCCCTATAGGTAAAGCCAGTTTTGAATCTGACAAGCTACTCGAAAATCTGTCTAGTTTGATGGACATGATATCGCGTTCAAAACCTACTTCAGTCAAAGGACAATTTATCCGTAGTGCGTATCTTACATCTAGCATGGGACCCAGTGTTCCGCTTGATGTTGCTACTTTAACTGATCTCAAGATAGAATAGGAAAGTTGTAGTTTCGCTAAAAATCGAATAATTACACCGTAGACAGTGGGTGCTTAGGCTTAAAAAAAGCCCGCCGAGGTAGGAGGTTGAACCTTTGTTCTTGAATGTTCCCCTGTCCCTCGGACTGGGGAATTTTATTTGAGGTGATAATGCCGACTGAAAAGAAAATAGAAGAAGTTCAGAGATTGGCCGATAAATTTTCGAAGGCCACGGTGGCGATTGCCGCCGATTTCAGCTCTAGCTCCGTTCAACAAATGACTGATCTTAGAAAGCACCTTAAGGCTGGTGAGATAGAATTCCGTGTTGTGAAGAACACCTTAGCGGAAAGAGCAGCCGAAGCTGCTGGGAGACCAGAAATCAAGGAATTGCTAGCGGGCCCCACTGGATTAGCATTGGGTTTTGGTGACGAGCTTACTCCTATAAAGATGATAGCCGAATATGTTAGAGCTAATCGCCTTTTAGTTAAAGTTAGATCAGCCACTATGATGGACGGGCGTGTTTATAAAGATGCACAACTGGCTACTTTGATTACGTTGCCGCCAAAAGAAGTGTTGGCTGCACAATTACTTGGACAAATGGCGTCGCTATTCACTCGGTTGGTTCGATCTATGAATCAGCCTCTTCAGGGCATTTCTAATGTTTTACAGGCTAGGATAGAACAACAGGAAAATAGCTAGGCAATTTATATTCTAAAATCAAAAATTGGAAAAGTTTAAGGAGAAGTTAGTGGGTAAAGAAGAAATTATAGAAGCAATTAAGTCGCTCACCGTGCTTGAACTATCGGAAGTAGTGAAAGCCTTGGAGGAGGAGTTTGGTGTTAGTGCAGCGGCTCCTGTCGCTGTTGCTGCACCAGTAGCAGCGGCACCTGCCTCTGCGGGTGAAGCTAGCGACGATGAAGATAAGACTGAATTTCAAGTTGTCCTTAAGGAAGCTGGAGCTGAGAAAATAAGTGTTATTAAGGCGGTTAGGGAAGTTACTACTCTTGGATTGCGTGAAGCGAAGGAGTTAGTAGAGGGAGCTCCAGCCACTGTCAAAGAGGGCATTGGCAAAGAAGAGGCTGATGAAATACTCAAGAAACTTCAAGAAGCTGGCGCTACAGTAGCTGTAGAATAGTAATCAGGCTACTTTCAAGTCTGTATAGGTTCTAGCACAACTAGTAATCTAGGGGCATATTTTAAAGATGCTTAATTAATATATGCCCCTATGGTTGATGTCATTAACAGGCGCAATTCTGGACTTAATCTAAGGACAGTAGCTTGGCTTTGAGACAACTAATAGGTTACGAGTCTAAATGTGAAGCAGCTATTGCAAAGATGTTATTTACTCGTTTGTCCTAGCACGTCATATGCTTCAGATAGCAGGACTTCGGTATCTTCCCATCCAATGCAGGGGTCCGTAATTGAGACTCCATATTCTAAATTGTACGGATCGTTCTCGTTGAGTTTCTGACTTCCGGGTTTTAAGTTGCCCTCTAGCATCATTCCAGCAATGTTAGTATTCCCGGAAGCGCGCTGATTTAATACACTCCTAAATGCAACGGATTGTAGGAGATGGTCCTTGTTGGAATTAGCGTGAGAGCAATCTATTATGATTTTGGAAGTTATCCCGGACTTGTTTAATAGCTCTGTTGTTGTTTTAACTGATTCAGAGTCATAGTTTGGTCCATCAGACCCTCCACGGAGGATTATATGGCAGTTTGGGTTTCCTTTGGTCATAACAATTGATGCTTGTCCGTCATTGTCTACGCCTAGAAAGGCGTGTGAGGAGCTAGCAGAAACCATACCATCCACCGCTAGCTGGATACTCCCTCCGGTGCCATTTTTAAAACCAACTGGCATGCTAAGTCCACTAGACATTTGCCTGTGAGTTTGACTTTCAGCAGTTCTTGCCCCTATTGCTGCCCAAGATACAAGGTCAGCTATATATTGCGGAGTAATCGGGTCTAAGAATTCTGTGGCAGCCAAGACTCCCATTTCCGCTACAGTTAGCAAAAATTTTCTTGCTAACTCCAAGCCATGCTCTATGTCAAAGCTTCCATTAAGATGGGGATCATATACGAGGCCTTTCCAGCCAACAGTTGTTCTAGGTTTTTCAAAATAAACTCGCATCAGGATTAACATTCGATCTTTGTATTTTTCAACCAATTCCTTCAGGCGGCCTATATACTCAATGCCTGCCTGAGTATCATGTATGGAACATGGTCCAGCAATTACTAATAGTCGATCGTCTCGTCCAGCGAGAATGTTAGCTATTTCTGTTCTGCCATTTACTATCATTGCAGCAGCTTCGTTAGTGATTGGTAGCCTATCAAGGTAATTTTCCGGCGATGGCAGTCGCTGAATCTTTGATATGTTCGTATTTTGTAATTGTTCCATTACTGAATCCTTATTTCACATAAGCGCGAAGGCCCTCCATTGGAGGGCCTTCGCAATTAACCGTTGTATTTGTTAATTATATTCCCCTCTTGTAGGTTGAAACAAACCGATCAATGATTAGTTAAATATTCCTTAGCGCTATCCTAAGCAATATTCACAGACAGTTAGTATTGGCTAGTTTTGAGCACGTGTCAATAGGAACTGTTTTATCGGGACTAACTTGGCTTGGTTCATTTAGTAATGGGCCAGTATTTCAACAATACTTTGCCTATAATTAGGGAACTATCTACAGGACCAAAGGTACGACTGTCCCTACTATCGCTTCTGAAATCGCCCAGAACGAAGAATTCACTTTTAGCAGTTACCCATTGAGCTGGAGATGCTTTGAGAGATACTGAGTAGTCTTGTATATAAGGTTCGTGTAGTTGTTTTTCGTTTACCATTACGGACGAAT
>CAZBMS010000083.1:0-4796 GCA_964493125.1 uncultured Dehalococcoidia bacterium
TAGGACTGTACTGGCCACAGAGAGCCGGGTTAGCTGGAAAACCGGTGGTAGTTGTACATCTGAACTCGCCCTGGAGCGGTTGATCTGAGCCTTGGTGGCTGGGGTCGACGGTGGCACCGTTATAGCTTTAGAGAGCCCTCGAAGTAGAACGAGGGAAGAAGGGTGGTACCGCGGGAACCCAGTCCCGTCCCTTAGTGGGGCGGGTTTTTTGTTTTTATGAGGAAAAGCAAATTTGAATCAAAGTTCAAGTGATCTTTAATAATAAGAGATGGTAGGTAATAAGAAGCTATGAAAATGACGGGCGCACAGATGGTTTGCGAGAGCCTTTTAAGAGAGGGAGTAGACTTGGTATTTGGGCTTCCAGGAGGAGCTATATTGCCCCTTTATCAGACTATGCCAGAATACCCTAAGTTAAGGCATATTTTGGTTCGGCATGAACAAGGTGCGGCTATGGCGGCTGATGGATATTATAGGGCATCTGGAAGAGTGGGCGTTGCTTTTGCTACGAGTGGTCCAGGTGCTACAAATCTAATTACAGGCATAGCATGTGCAAATATGGATTCGTCTGCAATGGTTTGCATTACGGGACAGGTCGCGCGGGCTTCTATCGGCAAAGATGCTTTTCAGGAGGGTGATACTACAGGGGTGACTCTCCCGGTAACTAAACATAATTATTTGGTTATGAAAGCAGCCGACATACCTAGGATTATCAAAGAGGCGTTCCATATAGCTAGCACTGGTAGGCCAGGCCCAGTATTAATTGATATTCCTAAGGATGTGTTTATAGAACAGGATGAGTTTGAGTATCCTGACGAACTGGATTTGCCGGGTTATAAACCTACCTTGGAAGGTCATTCCGCTCAAATAAAGAAGGCAGCAAAGCTTATAAATGATGCCAAGAAGCCGGTTATACTCGCTGGGCATGGAGTCATAATTTCGCGGGCTTTTGATGAGTTGAAAGAGCTTGCAGAAAAGGCAGAAATTCCTGTTATAACCACTTTGTTGGGGCTAAGCAGTTTTCCTGAAACGCATGTATTGAGTGTAGGTATGCCTGGGATGCATGGGGTCGCGTATGCAAGTTTGGCAATTGACGAATCTGATTTGGTGATATCTTTAGGAGCTAGATTCGATGATAGGGTTACTGGTCGAATAAGTAGTTTCGCACCTAAGGCAAAGATAATTCATGTTGATATTGATCCTGCGGTAATAGGGCAGAATGTTAAAACATTGGTGCCGATAGTTGGAGATGTTCGCAGGGTGCTCAGGTCACTTAATAAGCAAGTTGAATCAGCGAGTCATACTGAGTGGCTTGATCAGATTGAGAAGTTGAGAAGTGATCATCCGTCCCTTAGACTTCCAACTAATCCCAAGTTGACTCAACAGTTCATATTGAAACAACTGTCTGATATTACGAAAGGCAAAGCGATAATTGTGACTGGAGTAGGACAACATCAGATGTGGGCTGCTCAGCTGTACACCTTTAGTGAGGCTAACACAATGATAACCTCTGGCGGCGCGGGCGCGATGGGATTTGAAGTGCCGGCTGCTATGGGGGCGCAGCTAGCCAGGCCTAATGAAGTGGTCTGGTCGATAGCTGGTGATGGTGGTTTTCAAATGACTATGTCCGAACTGGCTACGATTGTGGAAAACAAAATCCCCGTGAAGTTCGCGATCATGAATAACAACTTTTTGGGCATGGTTAGACAATGGCAGCACATGTTTTATAACGATACGTTTTATGCTACCGAATATACTGGGAATCCTGACTTTGTGGCATTGGCCAAAGCTTTTGGAATTATGGGCTTGAGGGTTACGGACAAGACCCAGGTAGCCGATGCTATTAATGCTGCAAATGATCATGATGGTCCGGTTGTTGTCGATTTTGTGGTTGACCCTGAGGAAAATGTGTATCCCATGATCCCGCCAGGCGAAAGCATTAATGAGCTTGTGGAGGCTCCTGATCAACTCGAAGCTGTTTTGGAAGCTAATCCTAATATGATGCCGCCATCTTAGTCTTTGTCTTAAGTTGAGTAAAATGGTAACAAATGGTAAATCATCTCATACGTTAGTAGCTCTCGTTCAAGACAAGCCGGGAGTTTTGAACCGTGTTGCAAGTATGTTCAGGCGGCGCGGATACAATATTGCCAGCCTTGCAGTTGGCCATAGCGAGATTCCGAACCTTTCTCGTATGACTTTTGTAGTTGAAGGTGATGATGCGACTGTGGAGCAGGCTACTAAGCAGCTGTACAAGCTTATAGACGTTGTGCGTGTTAACAAATTGTCGGACACTGCCTCAGTTTCTAGAGAAATGGCCTTAATAAGAGTTAAATCGACAGTCCAAACTCGTAGTGAAATCATCCAAATGGTGGAAATATTCAAGGCGAATATTGTGGATGTATCTCCTGAGTCAATGATAATCGAAGTTACAGGTGATCAGGAGAAAATAGACTCCTTTCAGAATTTGTTGGAACCTTTTGGTGTTAAGGAAGTGATGCGTACTGGGCGTGTTGCTATGGATAGAGGCCCGTTATCATCTCACGGACTTGATAAGGACTCTAAAGGTTAGATTTTTTGGAAAATTAAGAATATTAGGGAGATTTCATGGCAACTGTTTACTACGAAAAAGATGCTAATAGGGCAGATATACAGGATAAGGTAATCGGGATTATTGGATACGGAAGTCAGGGTCATGCACATGCACTGAACTTAAAGGATAGCGGATTCAATGTTGTGGTGGGCCTTTACGAAGGGAGTCAGAGTTGGGCCAAAGCAGAAGCAGATGGATTTAAAGTAGGATTAGTTTCGGAGATTACTAAGGAAGCGGACGTTATAGTCATGCTTCTGCCCGATACTTCTCAGGCTGGAGTATACGATACTGAGATTAAACCTAATCTTAGTGAACACCAGAGCCTCGCTTTTGCTCACGGTTTTACCATCCATTACAAGACCATAGTCCCCCCACCAAACGTTGATGTTTGGATGATCGCTCCAAAGGCGCCAGGTCATCGTCTTAGAGAAGTTTTTACTCAAGGTAATGGCGTACCCTCTTTGGTCGCAGTGCATCAAGATGCAAGTGGTAATGCGAAAGGGATGGCTCTGGCCTATGCAATGGCCTTAGGATCGCTTAAAGCAGGTGTTTTGGAGACCACATTTCAAGAGGAAACTGAGACAGATCTTTTTGGAGAACAGACCGTATTGTGCGGAGGAGTTACGGCATTAATAAAGGCAGCATTCGAAACTATGGTCGAGGCTGGGTATCAGCCAGAGTCTGCGTATTTTGAAGTGATGCATGAGTTGAAGCTAATAGTAGATTTACTCTATCAGGGTGGAATGGAGTATATGCGCTACTCAGTTAGTGACACTGCTGAATTTGGTGATTACACGAGAGGACCGGTAATTATAGATGAACGAGTCAAGGAGAATATGAAGAAAGTGCTAACTGAAATTCAAGATGGTTCGTTTGCCAAAGAATGGATTGCAGAAAACGATGAAGGAAGGCCCAGGTTTAAGGCTCTTAGACAAGAGAATGCGGGACATCCTATAGAAAAAGTTGGTAAAGATTTGAGAGACATGATGCCTTGGCTTAAGAGTACAGTTTAGACCTGCTTGATATGTATAGTGAGATATTTCTAGTGGGTGGTCTCATTTGCGATTGTGTGGAAGGAGTTATGAATTATGGCAGAGGATAAGGTTTATATATTTGATACGACGCTCCGAGACGGGGAACAGTCGGCTGGTGCGGCAATGACGGTCGAGGAGAAATTGGAGGTGGCTCGACAGCTTGAGAGGATGGGAATAGATATTATTGAAGCTGGATTCCCAGTGAGTTCCCCTGGGGATTTTGAAGCGGTCCAGGCTATTTCTAAGGAAATTCGCAAACCAATCATATGTGCTCTCGCTCATGCGAATCCTTTAGCAGTCGATAGGGCTGGTGAGGCTATAAAGGAAGCAAGACACCCTAGAATTCATGTTTTCCTATCTACTTCTGATATTCACATAATGCATCAACTCAGAAAGGGTCGTGAAGAAGTAATGGAGATGGCTGTATCTAATGTTGAGAGAGCTAAATCTTATGTGGAAGATGTTGAATTCTCGCCTATGGATGCTACGAGAACAGATCCTGAGTATTTGTACACCATGTTAAAAGCGTGTATCGATGCTGGGGCAACTACGATTAACATACCTGATACCGTCGGTTATACGACTCCTGCAGAATTTACAGATTTACTTAACAAAATAAAGAAAAATGTGCCTAATATTGACAAAGTTAGGCTTAGCGTACATTGCCATAATGATTTGGGTATGGCCACAGCTAATAGTTTAGCTGCAATAGTCGCTGGAGTTAGGCAAGTTGAAGGGTGTATCAATGGAATAGGAGAAAGAGCAGGCAATGCAGCTTTGGAAGAAATAATTATGGCTCTTCATACAAGGCCTGATCATTACAACGTAAAATTGGATATTGACACTACCCAGATACACTTAACAAGTAAGCTTGTGAGTGACATTACCGGGTTTTCTGTTCAACCCAATAAGGCGATAGTTGGACGAAATGCGTTTAGACATGCATCTGGTATTCATCAAGATGGTGTTCTGAAGGACCGTACTACTTATGAGATTATGGACCCTCAAAGTATTGGTTGGCCTAGTAGTGAACTGGTGCTAGGTAAGTTGAGCGGCCGTCATGGTCTGAAGTCTAGGCTTAACGAGCTAGGATACCAGCCTACAGATGCAGAGCTGGGTAGAATATTCGAGAACTTTAAGGAATTGGCTGATAAGAAAAGGGAAGTTACTGACAG
>CAZBMS010000084.1:0-4789 GCA_964493125.1 uncultured Dehalococcoidia bacterium
ATCAGCTCCTAGCGTCTGACAAGCTTCCCCTATCAACTCTGGGTTTTTCACTGCGACAGTGCCAAACACAATTCTATCTATACCTTGTTGTGCAAATTCTTTGGCGGTTTCCAAAGTACGAATCCCTCCCCCAACTTGAATAGGTATCCTGACATTGCTCAAAATTGAAAATATAGCGTCAGTGTTTGTAGGTTTACCCTCGCGTGCACCATCTAAGTCAACGACATGGATCCTACTTGCTCCATCCATTTCCCACTTGCGAGCGACTTCCGCCGGATCATCCGAATATACTTTTTGCCGATCAAAATCCCCTTGGTACAGCCTAACCACCCTACCCTCGCGTAAATCTATAGCAGGTATAATGTCCACTAGCCTAAGGCCTCTTTAAGTATCATCATCCGGACAAAATTTTCATACAGCTTTAATCCAATTTCTCCGCTTTTCTCAGGATGAAACTGGGTAGCAATTAGGTTCCCACTCGCCAGCACGCTGCAAAAGTTAATACCATAATCGGTCGACCCAACAATCACGGTGTCGTCCGCTGGGTCAGTATAGTAACTGTGCACAAAATAGAAATATGAATTATTACCCACTCCACTAAAAACTGGGTGTTCTTGCTTTATATGAACCTGGTTCCATCCCATATGAGGGACCTTAAGTTCCGAAGGAATCCGTCTGACCCATCCTGGAAACAATCCCAAACACGGACGGCTGTCTTCATCCGAGCCATTCATAAGCAACTGCAGTCCCAAACAAACTCCAAAAAATGGGGTGCCATCCTCAGCCTTATCAACTAAAGGCCCAACAAGCCCTCGTTTCTCTAGGGCTGCCATAGCTGAACCAGAGGAGCCCACTCCGGGCAAAATTACGCCATCGGCATTAAGTAAAATATCCGGTTCTCCCGAAACGACAGCTGGGTATCCCAAGCGTTCAAAAGCCTTTTCAACACTACGCAAGTTACCCGCACCATAATCGACTATTACAATTTTTGGATTCATATCAACACTTATATTTTACACAAGGACTTTACAAATTGCTCCGCTATACTAGTTCGTGCGTAAAGAATGAATCACACGTTATTCGATTCAGGAGGCTTAGCCAATAAGAAAACAGGAGCGCCGAGGACCAGAAGCGCCGCCAAGCCGGCAAAAGGCAGGTAGTAGCCATTCAATTGATCAAACCCTAAACTCACCATCAAGGGGCCAATGCCGCTAGCAACAGCGGTAATCGGTGTTACAAATCCTCTTATTGCTCCAACATGATCCCTTCCAAAGTAATTAGCGAACACAACTGCATGACTTACAGCATGCCCAGCAATGCTCATCCCGTAAACAAATGCAAACGCAAATACCATCTGGACCGATTGGGCGTTCAGCAATATCAATATCGCAAAGAACGAACCTATGTAAACACCAGCCATGCAAAATCTGACCGGAACGTATTCAAGCAAAACTCCCCAAAGTGGTCGAATAATTAATGCCGTAGATGCATGAGTTGAAAGTACAGCGGCGGCGATTGTAGGAGAATAGCCAAGACTGCGCACAAAACTAAACTCGTGTAGCACTACAGACGAAGTTGAAACACCGCCCATTACAAGTGCCAGCACAAGAAGCCACATAGATTTTGTGCGAATTGCCTCGCTCAGAGTCCAAGAAGTAGAAGAAGCCAACCCACCACGCATATTATAAGCGCTCCTAACTTCTTCATCATTTTTTGCGTTATCAGGCAATAAACCCAAATCCTCCGGTTGTCTTGCCATCAATAGCGAAAACGGAAGTAAAATAACCCCAAAAAGCATCGCCATCGTTAACCAGCCTAGCCTCCATCCATGATTGAATACGATGACAGTAACAATTGGGGCCAATATTGCTCCAGGTGCCGCGCTACCCATAGTAGTAAAAGCCAATGCCCTCCCACGCAACCTAACAAACCATTTTGAAACTGCAGCCCCGGTTACAACCGATCCAAGCCCCGCACCTCCTGACATACCAGCCAAAGCAAAAACCAAATAGAATTGCCATATCTCTTTGACCTGACTTAGCGTGATAGCAACCGCCCCACCTACAAATGACAAAACCAACATGATCAGGCGAGGTCCGCTTTTATCTATCATCCTGCCAAAAAGTGGCGCTAGAGCTGATGCTACGATTAATTGTAAAGTTAAAGCGCCTGTGAGAGCAGTGCGACTCCAACCTAGATCTGAACTCATTGGTTCCAAAAAGATGCTGAATGTGAAACTCTGGAGACCACCACCTATGAATGTTCCCAGAAAGCCACCAGCAACTATTATCCACCCATAAAAAAATGGCAGGCGCCTAGCCAGCCCCACACGAGAAAGATTTCTGCTACTAAGTTCAGATTTCATCCTGTATCCCGTATTTCATACTTCAAAGGACAAGCTATAGGTAGTAATTCCCCAGATATCGCAGAGACTATTTTCAAAATATGACCGGAGTTTGACTCATGCCGATCAGAATCTCAGATCACCTCTCGTTAGTCTTATAAGGCAAGATTTCACGGCCAGCCCTTATGACTAACTGCATTTCACGCATCGCTTTTATATCTTTTAGAGGATCATTTTCAACAACTATCAAATCAGCTTCCTTCCCAACTTCCAGAGTACCAATTTGATCGATCATCCCTAATCCTTTGGCAGCCTCGCCTGTTGCCGACTTTATTACGTCCATATTACTCATTCCAGCATCACTGTGGAGTTCCAACCCGAGGCTATAATCACCAAACATTTGTATCGCATCAGTGCCAGCAATAATCTTGATCTCCCAGTCCTGCCACATTTTCCCAACAAACTCAAGCTGGCTTTCGCACTTTGCCTTTAAAGAATCAAGTCTTAACTGCTCCTCACCAGACAAAGTTGCTGCATCCTGTTTGCTTAACAACCGCTCCCGACCTCGGTAGCCAGTCTGTATCGTTGGACTTACATATACACCCTGATTCGCTATTCTTTCCGCAACTCTAGGTTCAAAAACGTATGAGCCATCAGGCTCTATGAAGCCTGCATGTTCAATCATATCCACTCCAGCATCCAACGCGTTACTGATACTTTGGGTAGCTAGGCAATGTGCAGTCGTTAGTTTGCCGTGCACATGGGCCTCTTCAACGATCGCGCGCATCTCCTCGACCCCATACGAGGCCTTACGATTATCCGTTATGGCCGTACCTCCACCCGACGCCATGATCTTTATATGATCGGCGCCTTCCTTAACCAGTAACCGCACAGCGTTACGAGCTCCAGCCGTCCCGTCTGCCTCTCCGTTACACCAAAAAAAATGACCGCCTGTCATAGTGACTGGGCGACCAGACAAAAGCAATCTAGGAGCCGTTACAAGTCCCTGATTGGCTCCTTCTCTAAGATCAAAGGTTATCTTGTTCCTAGCCCCGTTATCCCTAAGAGTGGTAACTCCAGCACTTAAATGCATATGAGTATTGTGAGCAGCCCTGAGAAGCATTATTTCATCCGAATCACGCTCTATAACTTTCTCATATGGGCCTTCTTCATAACCTTTGCCGTCAACAGTCCCAAACATCAGATGGGTATGAGCATCTATCAATCCAGGCAATATATGGCTATTGGGGAAATCAAAGGTGCGTACCTCAGTTCCCTCGGGGAACTGTAATTGAGATTGTGGAACAATCTGAACAATCCGACCTCCGTCTATCACAACAGCCATATTCTCAAAAGGAGAATCGCTTTTGCCATCTATCAGTTTTTTCGCTTTAACCACTGTAGTTACCATTACTACACCTCACTTACCAAGGTTCGAAGGATTATATACTTAATTTTCCCATTTTTTTATAATAAGCAACTAACTTGATTAAGATTAAGTAAAAAAGGGGGCAGCTATGGAATATTGTGGGCATTGTGGTTCAGAGCAAGATACTGGAGCAACTTTCTGTGGGTCTTGCGGCGAATCTTTAGGAGAAATTCAAAATACGTACACTTTTCAAAAACATACTGTACGCAGAATCGGCATTTGGTCCGCTACTAAAGTTACCACGGTTTTGTATGCCTTAATTATGATCCCTATCTCCTTGTTAATTGGGGTAGGCATGCTGATAAGCGGAAGCGCCTCGGAATCTTTTGGGATAATGATTGGATTACCCGTAGTTTATATCGCGGGAGCCTTCATATTCTCATCAATTGGCACCTGGCTATTAAATGTTGCTCTAGGCTGGGCCGGGGGCATAGAAGTGGATGTAGGCTAGGAATAGATTCATATATTCAGTGAAGTTGACGAATACTCTAGGAAGGATTTTCCGTAAGAGTTTCTAGATCTAGATCACGGTCTTCGTAGCGAGCCAACATAAATAATAAGTCAGAAGCACGGTTTAGATACCGCAGTATCTCCAAGTTTACCAATAGCCCAGCCTCTTTTATCTCAACCGAGTGACGCTCGGCACGACGCAGCACAGAGCGTGCCATATCCAAAGCTGCTGAGCATGGGGAGCCCCCGGGGATTATAAACGACCTAGGAAGCTGTACCACGTTCGCTAGTTCGTCAATTATTGACTCCAATTTATCTACCATATCCGAAGTGGTAACATCGAAGTGGCGCTTCATAGTCTTATACTTGCTCGGGTCAGTAGAAAGTTCTGCACCAACCGTAAACAGTTCCCGTTGCATAGAGTCTAAAATTTCTCTCACTCTCGTATCACGCGACAACGAACGAGCAAGACCCATGATTGAAACAGCCTCATCAGTAGTGCCGTAAGCGTCGCATCGCGGATCAGCTTTTGATATCCGCCCACCATACAGCAGCCCTGTTTCACC
>CAZBMS010000085.1:0-4599 GCA_964493125.1 uncultured Dehalococcoidia bacterium
GTTAGCTCATTACCTAGCTCTAAAGTAAATACAGCTTTTAAGCGCTCGCAGACGCTTCCGCTGGAGTGCCTTCTTCTAAACTCACCTTTAAAGCCCTAAGCAATGTGATAGCAACATCCACATATTCAGCCGTCAACGGTGAATTCAGCCTGGCACTCCCTGCCAAGAGATAAATGCCTGAGCCTTCCGGTCCGCCCTCGTCACTAGGCGCCTCGCTCAACACCCTCCCAGTCGAGGCCTGGCTTGGGCTAGAATTTCTAGCTTCCGCTCTTTCAGCCTCCGCGTGTTTCATTATTCTTGATGCATCTATCAGATGCTTCTGTATTAACGTAAATCTCCTAATTATTTCCTCTCTAGGAGCATTGGATATCTCTTCAAGACCAACCAAAATAGCCGAATCATCTGGTGCATCACCATTGAACCTATCGTACAACGCTCTCAAAAGATCGATCCTTTGAAAGGATTGTACCCTTGCCCAGCGCCCTTCTTCCGGATTCACAGGATGTAATATCTTTCTGCACAGGTCAGTAACTCGCAACTCACCCCGCCCCTCAACCAATCCAAAATCTCTTAGTGCAGCAACCTTAGCAAACAACGTACCGCTATTCTCAGCCATGCCGAGTTCCCAAGCTAATCCTTTTACGCCTACGTTACCCTTGAATTTCGCAAGAATTCTCGCAGCAATTTCCACCGCGTCACCAAACCTTATGTCCGGATATGAGTACGTCCCTAGCTTAGCCATCCTAAAACCTCTACATACTTGCTGAAGATTCTGCTAAAAACTCTACCAGTTACTCCCAGACATGTCAAGTAAATTCATAGAATGTTTACTAATAATATAGATTATTCACCCAATTATTCTGATTCTTACTGCTCTATTCGCTATTGAGGGCAGCAAATTGCTATACAGGACGATTGTTTGCGGTTTCCATTCACTATTCCTGTTGTAACTACAGAGGTCACAGAGGTACACTACGGCAATAGATAGCAATCATGGGTATTCAGGGGGGGGCATTATGTCTAATAGCTCTAGTGTGGTCACAAAAGAACGATTTGATAGCGGACTTCCCTACCAAGACTATATAAATCAGATTAAGGTAAACCGAGATAGATTCGAGCTTTACTTCGAAACGGCTGAGATTTCTGATGAAGATGCCTCATTCTTCAAAGAGGCATTTTCTAAAGGTGTCAAACGCGTCCTTGTTATAGGCGAAGACTGGTGCCCAGATGTTTTCAGAGGAATGCCAGTTATAGCTCGTATTGCAGAGGCTTCAGGAATGAATTTAAGAATTTTCCCTCGAGATGATAACTTAGATATTATGAGTGAATATCTTAAAGATGGAGAATTTCAATCTATACCCGCCGTAGTTTTCTATTCTGACGAACAAGATTACATATGCCATTGGATAGAAAGGCCAGCCAAGGCAAACAGTGAGCGAGCGGCTATCGAGGCGAAAGTTGTAGATGAAATGTCCGGGGCTGACGAGCAAGCAATCAGAGGACGCGTACGTGAATTAACAACCGATCGCTTCCCAATATGGCAACAAGATAGCATTAATGAAATCAGGGAACTAATATCCAGCAAAATTTTGACCTGAGATTCGCGCACACGCACAATGGTCATTTAAAGAAATAAGAGAAAGGAGAACCGAATGGTCGCAACTGAAGTTGACTACGAAAACATAAAGGGCTTTGTAGAAGACAGCAAGAAGCTAATTGATACAAGGGCAACAGATGTTCCCCAGGGCGTAACGGATGCAGACTGGTCATCTATTCAAAGATACTGTGCAGCTATGGGAGACAAAAATCCACTGTACAACGATACAGCTGGAGGTGTAGGCACTGTCTACAATACTTTGATCGCTCCCCCTACTTTTATTCTGTCTGTAAGAACACCAGACTCAGGGGCAGCATACGAACAAAAAGCGTACGGGCTTCGCCGATTTAGCATCAGAGCGTCAGCTGAATGGAGCGACGTGATTAAAATGGCGGACAGAATGGTTAGCGAAATAAATATCACCGGGGTACGAGAGGGTGATTCACACAGTGGCAGGCCTACAGCAGAAGTTGATTCGGAAGCTACGTATAGCACATTTAATGGATCTGTATTTGCCAAAGCTACGGGAACCGTAATGTTGGTCCCATATGACAACGGTAGCCCACTTATTCAAGAAAGAGACATACACATATACTCAGACAAGGAAATCAGTGAATTAGAACGCGATCTTGACGCTGTGCCTCCCCATCGCGGGGAAACACCGCTGTATTGGAGTGAAGTAGAGGTAAAAGATAGCCTTCCTATCATGGTTAAAGGCCCACTCTATTACAATGAACTGGCTGCATGGAGACTCCTTGAACATAAACCCGCGGCCATTGACCTCGGTACTGTCGCTCACCGAACCACGATCGAAAGGCCAGGTAGGATAACCACTAACCCCAGTACCGGTTGGCCATACTTTGATATTGAACAAACTTATGGAGACATACTTTCTGTAAAAGCCCTAGGGTTCAAAATGCCGGTGTCAAGAGGTTTAATGCGTTTCGCATGCGCTGCCCAATACCTAACAAACTGGATGGGCGACTTAGGATTCTTAAGAAGTCTATCTATAACCATGCCAAATCACTTCTGCTATCAAGACACAATGAGAATAAGGGGTGAAGTTGTAAATAAATACATAGATAAAGTCGGGGAAGAGGAATACCACGCTTTAGAAATAAGACTGACCGGGCACAATCAACTTGGAGAATCTCTGATAGAGGGATCGGCAGTAGTTTACTTACCCGAACGAGGGTTCCTAGTGGGTTTGCCAGTAGGAAATCCTTGGAGATAATAAAATCCTAATTAAAAACATATATCGAGGAAAACAGTATGACGATTTCAAAACAGGAACCAACTTTTGAAGCTTTGGTAGACGAGTTTAGGCACAGGTCTAAAGACATGCTTGGCAAAGAATTGCACCTAGAGGAAGTTGGTTCGCCCCGGCTGACCCAAGCCTTTGATGAATCTGGGCCTCCATTCAAAAGTTTCGGGATTCTTACTGAGGCAAACATTAAAGCTTATGCGCAAAGAATTAGTGATGACAATCCTCTGTTCACTAACCACGAATATGCTAAGAATGGTCCTTACGGCTGCATTATAGCCCCAGGCACAATTCTATTAACCGCCAGAGCAGGCCTTTGGCATGGAGCGCGCCGCGAAGGGACAGCAGGATATCCTGTACTAAATTTCCATGCAGGTTCTGCTCTTGAGTTCTTTGACGTTATACGAGTGGGTACTGGATTCAAAGGTTCAGCTATTGCTAACGAAATGATTGAAAAGCCTGGTGCTCGTGGTGGGCAAATGTTCTTACTTACCACTGACGCAAGCTTTTGGGACATGAGGGGCGATTTATTAGGAAAGAATTATGGAACAGTAATAATGATCCCACGGGAAGAGTTAGGAACTGGAAGAGTAATGCCTGTAGAAAGACTCGGCGAAAAAATGATGTACGACCGAGAAGTCTCCAATTACAGTGAGGAGAAAATTGCCGAGATCATCGACCTGATGGAAAAAGGTAATGTACGCAGAGGCAGCGATATACTTTATTGGGAAGATGTAAACGTAGGAGACAAACTACCAGCTTGGGTTTTACCTCCCTGGACCGATCAAGATTATGGCGGGCCAGGAGGAGCTAGTATACGTAGAGGTCCAGTTAGATGGTATCACTTCGAAGAAGGTCATTGGATTGTAAGGCACGGAAAGATAGGTAGTGGAGCTGAAGAAGGTTGGGCTTTCACCCATCCTATATCTAGATGGCCTTGGAGCGCCGCAGATGAACACGGAGATGCACTAATGGCTGCTTACAGGGGACAATCTTTACCTTTTGATAACGGAGTTCAACGAGGGCAAATCCCACAGGGGCTTATTAGTAATTGGATGGGCGACCATGGGTTCATACGTAAACTCCAGGTAGCCGTGCGGAGACCAATGTATTACGGAGATGTTGGAGTATATACAGCAGAAGTCGTAAAAAAATTTGAGGACGTTCAAGTGGGCGAGAATGGTGAAGGAGCAGTGCCAGGAAAGAACACTTATTATGCTGTGGGAATCAATGTAGAAAGCCGTAACCAAGTAGGAGAGATACACTTACAAGGCTCATGTGTTGTTTACCTACCTTCCAAGAAGGGGGGAATGGTTAAACTTCCAGTACCCCACTTGGCTAACCCTCCATCGGTTCCATACGAAACCTTCTACAGAGGCTGGTATTAGTATAGACTCATAAATCTGATACTAGCTGTTTAGCTTGGGATAAATGAGTTTCCCACAAGAGCACCTATTAAGTCCAAGGAGTAACAAAATGGTCAAAGAAGAAACCTTTGAAAGTATAATTAATGAGTTTCGAGAGCTTTCTCAAAAGGGTATTGAAGAACAAGTCTTAGGCGAAGGTTATCCCCTGGATATGCATCTGCATCCGGGTACAACGCAGCCATATGACGCTTCTGGTCCTCCATACCAGAGCCCGTTCGTACTAACAAGGCCGGTTATCCAGACTTATGCCGCAGTGATTGGGGACGACAACCCGCTTTACACAGACCCTGAATACGCGAAAAACGGCCCCT
>CAZBMS010000086.1:0-4544 GCA_964493125.1 uncultured Dehalococcoidia bacterium
ATAGGTCGAGCACTCCCAATCGACATTAAGTATTCGTCATTCTCAACTCTTGGGGTCGGTGTTGCTCTATCCTTAATTACTTCTACTACAAAGGTTCCTGTAGTTGGTATCTCGATTGCAGATCCACACACCTCCGCATCTCCTTGTGCTGCATGTCCGTCACCTAGATAGAGGAGGGCACCAGCGTGATGGACGGGCAAGTAGACTGTATTGCCTGGGCAGATATCTGCAGCATCCATGTTGCCTCCGTGGAATCCTGGGGATAGCGTGGATATTGCCTCTACTAGTGGTGCAGTTCCGATAGTTCCGTAAAATGGTTCAACTGGTATCGAAGATATGTCCAGATTTTTGTCGTAAATTACCCCATCTGGAGTAATTGGATGGATGAGTATACGGGTTTCTAATGGTTCATTCAGTACACGGGTCCAAACTGTTCCACATACTCCCCCGAAATTTGGAGCAATAATGCTCGCTCCAAAATCGCGAGGGATAGATATGTCTTTTATATGGACGGCTAGCGTATCTCCAGGCTCTGCTCCTTCGACGAATATTGGTCCCGTGCATGGATTAACGAACGGCATCTGAATTACGTCTTCTAGCCTAACTTTTTCAGATATTATACGGTCTCCATAAGCATCTTTCGTGCTTACCTGAAATGTTTCGCCGGGGTTTACGCGGGCAATGGGATCCTGATAAGGCCCCATGACGTATGCGAGTTTTTCTTTCGATGGAGGCTTAATGTGCAGCATCAGCTTCTCCTTGTTAGTTTGGGCAATAGAGATATATACCTGATCTGCTACTTTATGTAAACCAATGGCATCGAATATTGGATCATGAAGGAGAATAGAACTATATGGCTATAGTTTGTTGTTGAGCCCTCAGTAGTTACTAGACATTACGTGAGTTGTGGTCTCTTGAGTATATATAGTCAGTAGCAGATCCAGAAAGCTCTGTACTATTGTACCTTGAGTAGATTGTCTGCGCACCATAACTGATGTTGGAAGCACTACATTATGTCCCTCTTGAATGCGTATTGTCTTTAGCGTTCCAATTTCCAATTCTCTCCTTAGTGAGTTTCGTGGCAAGAATGATATTCCTAGACCTCGTTCTATCATTCGCTTCGTAGCATCAATACTGTCCAAGTCCATTTGAACATTTGGTACTATGCCAGCTTCACGTACTACTCTGTTGATAAGTACGAAGTAGCTCGACTCTCGATCATAAAGTATCAGAGGTTCATGAGCGACATCATAAATACTAGCTTCACCTAACTTGGCAAACCTGTGAGCAGGATCTGTCACTAGTACTACCTGTTCGTCGTAAATATGCTGAGCTTGTATGTCAGGATGTACGATAGTTCTTGAAAGTCCGACTTGTACTTCTCCTGAAAGTAACATTTCTAGAACCTCAGAAGACCTGCCAGTTTTTATAGATACATCGATACCTGGATATAAATCATGGAATTTCTTAAGTATGTCAGGCAATACATAGGCACATATAGCTCTGGCTGAGCCTATATGAAGTTTACCGCTGGATGCGCGTTGAGTTGCGTCCAAAATATCCCGCGCTTCATTGAGTGATTCTAGCGCTCTCGTGACGTAAGGTAGAAAAGCTAAGCCGGTTTCAGTTAATCGTGCACCGCGCCCCATTCTGTGAAAAAGAGGCCCTCCGGTATCTCTTTCTAGGGACAATATTCGTGCACTTAGAGATGGCTGTGTTAATCCCATGGCTTCAGCGGCTCGGCTGAAACTTTTGAATTCCACTACGTTAATAAAAGCTTCTAGTTGGCCTATTTCCATATATCACCTGTTAAATAAATATAGATGATGCCTATGGTAAGTATAGAAGAAATCTATCGATAAGCCAATGAGCATAAACTGATAACTTGAGAAAATTGGGTTAAGTGTGAAGGTCTAAATTTGTCTAATTAATTATTGATACTTTGATTAATCAGAATAAGAAACAGCCCCTTTACGATCTAAGCCTCATCCTCTTCAGTGAAGTGGCCGTTCTCCGAAATTTCATCAAGGTCGTCGTTAGATATGGTTTCCATCTCATCGAATTGGGAGGTATCTCTACCAGATGCAGCGCGAGGTTTAGTATCTCTGGCGTGCCTAGATTTAGGATCCATTGATGTTATGGACACTACTTCGTCATTTTCAGGCAACGATACAATACTCACTCCTTGAGTTCGCCTGCTGAGCTCCCGGAGTTCGCTCAGGTTAGTGCGTGTGACTTGGCCCCTCTTCGAAATTATCATTATATCTTCGCCTTCACGTACCACTCTTGCAGTAGCCACAGGACCGCTTTTTGAAGTTATGCGGAAGGTTCCAAGCCCGGATCCTGCTCTGGATTGTAGTCTGTAGCGATCCATTGAGCTTGGCTTTCCGAAACCGTTTTGGCTTATTACTAGAAGCTGGCAATCGATTTGAACTACATCCATGGCAACAACAAGGTCTTTTTCCTTAAGGCGCATTCCTCGGACTCCCCCAGCGACCCTGGAACTCCTTCTGACTTGAATCGCTGGGAACCTGATTGACATTCCGTTTTGACTGACCATTATTACGTCATCTTCTTCAGAGCATAATCGAACTGACACCAGTTCATCACCTTCTTCTAAGTCAATGGTTCTTATGCCGTTTGAACGTATATTAGCAAGTGAAGATAAGGCCATACGTTTAATCTCTCCGAGTTTTGTTGAAAAGAGGATGTCTTCACCGCTTACCATTGATGAAACATCTAGTATGGTTTGCACTGATTCTTCGGGTCGTATATCCAGAGCCTGAACCAAAGGCGTACCCCTGGAAACACGGGAATTATCCAAAGGCAGTTCGTAGACCTTTTTCTTATAAACACGACCGTTGTTAGTGAAGAATAGAAGGAAGTCATGAGTGTCAGCTACCAAATGATGCCGGATGACGTCTCCTTCACGAGTTGTTTGCCCGCGGACACCCTTGCCTCCTCTGTGTTGACGCCGATATGTTTCCGCTGGCACGCATTTGATGTATCCACGCTCGCTGAGAGTAACGACAACTTCCTGGTGGGGGATAAGATCCTCATTACTAAAGTCAGTTATCTCAGCAAGGTTGACTTCAGTGCGTCGTTCATCCCCAAACTTGTCTTTGAGCTTCTTTGTTTCTTCAGCCACTACTGCGAGAACTTTTTTAGAGTCAGCAAGTAGGGCCATTAATTGCGCTACACGTTTAGTCAGCTGGTCGTGTTCATCCTCGATGCGTTTGCGTTCAAGAGCCGCCAGCCTCCGAAGTTGCATTTCGAGAATAGCCTGTGCTTGATCTTCGTCTAGATCATATTTCTCCATGAGGCCAATTCGTGCAGATTCGGCGTCGTCAGCGTTTCTGATGAGTTGAATCGCTGCATCAAGGTCATCTATAGCCTTACGTAGGCCCCCGAGAATGTGTATCCTCATCTGGGCTCTTCGCATTTCATATTCGGATTTGCGCCTAGTTATGTCAGTTCTGTGGTTGATGTACTCTTGTAGAATTGACGGAAGAGACAAAGTCTGCGGTTGTCCGTTAACAAGGGCCAGCATGTTTATATGGAATACTGACTGCAGAGATGTGTGCTTGTAGAGATTGTTCATCACCCGTTGAACTTGAGCATCTCGACGCAGCTCAATCACCATTCGCATTCCCCGACGGTCTGATTCATCCCTTATTTCTGATATGCCTTCTATTTTGCGATCTTTCGCTAGAAGTGCGATCTTTTGTAGTAGCCCTGCTTTGCTCACCTGGTAGGGTAGTTCAGTCACTACTAACCTATAGCGCCCTGCCCGTTCCATCTCTTCAGCTTCCATCTTGGCTCTTACGACTGCTCGACCTCTCCCGGTTTGGTATGCTTCTCTGATACCCTGCTGACCCAAAATAATAGAGCCGGTTGGAAAATCGGGCCCAGGGACTATTTCGATCAAGTCTTCTGGTGTAGCGTCGGGATTTTTTATGAGGGCAAGAACCGCATCACATATCTCAGATAGATTATGAGGCGGTATGTTTGTAGCCATACCAACCGCTATTCCGGAAGCCCCGTTTACTATTAGGCTTGGAAGCCTAGCGGGTAGTACTACTGGTTCATTCAAAGAACCGTCAAAGTTTGGTGAGAAATCTACAGTGTCTTGATCAATGTCTGCCAACAGTTCCTGGGCAATTGTCGAAAGACGGGCTTCGGTGTATCGCATTGCCGCAGGGGGGTCATTGTCTACACTGCCAAAGTTTCCCTGACCGTCAACCAGCGGATACCTTACTGAGAAGTTTTGAGCCATCCTTACCATAGCTTCGTATACGGGACTGTCGCCATGAGGGTGATACTTTCCCATGACCTCACCTACTAGACGGGCGCTCTTTTTGTATGCGGTGCCCGGCCGCATAGCCAACTCATCCATGGAGTAGAGGATTCGTCTCTGAACAGGCTTTAGACCATCCCTGACATCTGGAAGGGCCCTAGAAACGATTACGCTCATCGCATAATCGAGATAAGAATTACGCATTTCATCTACAATGCGTACAGGCTTTACTGCTTCTGTAGTCATG
>CAZBMS010000087.1:0-4534 GCA_964493125.1 uncultured Dehalococcoidia bacterium
CAGCTACGATCAATAATTGACAAACGCTACGAATACAATCAAATAGTTCAAGCTCACCAATACGCAGAAAAAGAACGCTCTCAAGGTAAAGTGATAATCACTTTCTAAGGGAGGCCCAGCAACCTTTATAACTTACTTGGAAACAATTATTGAGGTCCACAGGATAGACCTCGCGCTCAGGCTAGCACCGGGTAATAACAATTGTCAATATTCGTAAGCATCGAGTAAGATTGCAGTGATATATTGTGATATTTTTTAATTAATTAGATTATTTTCGAAACTTCTTCGAATAATTTCTCCTTTATACGTAATAGATCAGGTTCAAATTTGGGCATTAAGGGTATCTAGGTGGAAATCTCCTGCCTTGACTGAGATAAGTTAGCAATATAAGTTACCAAATGGTGATAGGGATTCCCGACACAAACCTGATTTAGGGGGACACATGAAGATAAAATGGCTCGGTCACGCATCCTTTCTAATTACTTCAAATGATGGGACAACAGTAATTACAGATCCATACCAATCGGCTGCAGATGGCGGTATGGTGGGATACGAGAAAATAACCCAATCAGCCACAGTCGTAACAGTTAGCCACGAACATGGAGACCATAACTCCGCGAGCGACGTGCAGGGAAACCCTACTGTAATCAGAGGACTGGGCGCACACGAAGCCGGCGACATCGAATTCCGTGGTGTCGAGTCGTACCACGATACAAACCTTGGAAGTCAAAGGGGGCCAAACACCCTGTTTTGCTTTTCAGTAGATGGCATACGTATATGCCATCTAGGAGACCTTGGTCACCAGCTAAGTCAATCTACACTTGACGAAATAGGCGAGGTTGACCTACTGCTTGCAGTTGCCGGTGGCGGACCCACTATAGACCTACCAGACCTTAACCAATTAGTAGAGTCAATGGGACCGAAGATTGTTATACCTATGCATTTCACCAACAATAATTGCACCTACACAAAATATAGTGCGGAAGACTTCGCCGAAGGCAAAGATACCGTTAAGCGAACAGGCACCAGCGAGGTCGAGCTATCCTCGGCCGAATTGCCTCAAAATACCGAAGTCGTAATTTTGGACCACGCCCTTTAGCAAAGTTAGGTCTTACCAAAAGCAGTGACGATTTCAGGAGCAACCGAATGCATGTGATATTCACAAACGCATCCGTTATTGACGGCATAAGCCCAACTGTGCGAAAAAACACGGCCGTTATCGTTGAAGACACAACGATAAGTTGGGTAGGACCCATGGACCAAGCTGGCCAAACCAATAAGTCACAGTCAAAAGTGATCGACTTGGCTGGTAAAACATTAATGCCTGGATTAATGGACGTTCATGTCCATATATGCCAAGGGACTACTCCAAATCCTATTGCTGAATATACAGAAACGGTGCCTTTTCAAGCCATACAGGGAGTTACCAACGCGAATGCCTTCCTAAACGCCGGGTTTACCACTGTACGGAGTTTGGGTGCTTTCGGTTATCCTGATATAGCGGTCAAAGAAGCCGTTAACCAAGGCCTAGTACCTGGGCCACGAATACTCGCCTCAGGTGAAATGGTAATGGCCGACGGATCAGGCGAGCAAGGATTTCTGAGACCAGAGGTGTCGTTTCCTAAATCAGGCCGATTTACCGGCGTAGAAGGCGCCCGTCGTGCCGTGAGAACTCAAATCTATAACGGGGCAGACGTTATAAAGCTAATAGCCAGTGGGCGTGTAGGCTCCAACGCCTATACCCTGCCATGGAATACAGAGATGACACGCGATGAGATGGTGGCAGTTTGCGATGAGGCTCATAGATTCGACCGTAAAGTAGCTGCACATGCATATTCTTCCGATGCTGTAACAGACTGCACCATAGCTGGAGTTGACAGCATAGAGCACGGGGTGATGATAGACGAGCCCACAATCGAACTCATGGCTAAGAATGGTACGGCCCTCGTACCAACGATGACCGCTTTTCACAACTACCTTCAACCCGGAGCAGAGGAAAGATTCCCGGCGTACCGTTTAGCACGAGGGCGGCCGATGGCAGAAATCCAGCAGAAGAATTTTAGTAAATACTTAGAATATGGACTCACTATCGCTATCGGCTCCGATGGGCCAAGACCAGGCTCTGATCCTGGAACTACCGGGTTAGAAATACAACTCATGGTCAAGGCCGGCATGAGTACTTTCCAAGCAATTCAAGCAGCAACTTATAACGCGAGTAAAGTACTAGGATTGACCGATAAAGTAGGCACTATAGAAGTCGGTAAACTGGCAGATCTAATTGTGGTGGATGGAGATCCCTTAGCTGACATAAGCATGCTTCAAAACAAGGACCACATCCAGATGGTAATGAAGAATGGGGAATTAGTGCGGTCAACTTTAGATTGAACGACACTATACCAATTGTATGGCATTTGAAGCCCAAAACTGGAGCCACCGAACGGATTTGAACCGTTGACCTGCGGTTTACGAAACCGCTGCTCTACCACTGAGCTACGGTGGCACTAAATTCCACTTCTCAATGATAATGCCCAGAACTGGTCGTCGCAAATTATGAGTAGGGAAATTACAGCAACAGGATGCTACCGACTTCCACCACCAATTCGGGCACCTGGGATAAGTTCAGCCAACTCTTCAGGTATAGCAACTACACTTATTGCATTAACTGTACCGTCATCAGATCTGCGACTGGCAACTAGTACTCTTTCACCAATTTTCAAATCGTCGACATTTCCTTGATTAAACAGCACCAATGTTGTTTCTTTATTAATCATTACCGTTAAAGGACCCTGCGGAGTGTTAATTGTGATCTCATCTCCATCAAAATTCTCAATAGTGCCCTGCAGGCCCGCGCGGTCAGTTGCTTGAGCACCTTGACCTCTTTCCGGCGCTACCCCATCGCCTCCAAGTCTCCTTTGTAATTGCTGCCGAAGCCTTTGCATCTGCTCAGGAGTTAAATCACCAAGCTGACCTCCCAACACCCCTTCTATTTCGCCACGTCCCACCTGACTTGCAACATCATCTTGCCTAGTAGGTGGTGGAATAGTCTCTCTTTCTAGTAAGTCTTTCGCGGCAGCCTCTCCCCTCGATTCGCCTATAGACAGTCCAAATGAGAACACCCCTCCCAGAGAAATCCCCCACGCCAGTATGACTGTCAAAATAAGCACAAATGACTTGTTATTCATAACTCTCCTTAATTGCCACAGCCTTATTCATGTCGAAGAGCATCAATAGGATGCAGCCTAGATGCTCGCATTGCAGGATATATACCAAAGAAAAGCCCAATCCCAGCCGACACGAAAAGTGCAAGTACCGCTATATCTCCACTAAAGGCAGTGGCCATGGGGGTGCCAATTAAACTCCTGCCGTCTAGGATGTTTGAAAAAGCGAAGCCTGAAAGGACTCCTATCAAACCGCCCACAACAGTTAGAACCGTTGCTTCCGATACAAACTGCAGAAGTATGTCCCTTCGCTTAGCCCCCATCGCCTTCCTAAGCCCAATCTCTCGCGTACGCTCTGTTACCGAGACAAGCATAATATTCATTACCCCAATGCCTCCAACTAGTAACGAAATACTCGCTATAGCACCAAGAAACACAACGAAGTCGTTTGTAGTGTCTTCAAGAGTTTCCAAAGCATCCTGCTGATTGAAAATAAAGAAGTCATCCTCACCCGTAATACGATGCCTAAGCCGTAAAACGAACTTAACCTGCTCAGCTGTTTCGTCCATCAGAGAAACATCTTTCACCTGAACATTAATGTTCTGTACTAGTATGCTCCCCTCACTGCTGCGCTGGGAGGATAATCGGTAATATGTAGTAGTTATTGGCACTAACACAACTCTGTCTTCATTCCCTTTACCTCCGCCACCTTTACTTTTCAGTACACCTATCACATTGAATTGACGCCCATCCAATCTGATGAACTGGCCCACTGGATCTCTAAAACCGAAAATAGTCTCTGATATATCCGAGCCTAATACAGCAACCTGTGCATTAGTAGCCACGTGATTTGAAGAAATGAACTGGCCCGATGAGATCTCAAAATTTCTTACAAACTCATAGTCCGGAGTAATGCCGCGAATTTCAGCCCTCGAATACTCACGACCAGCCTTTATTCTGCCAGAAACGATAAGTTCAGGAGCAACTGCCGCAACTCCAGGGGCAAATAGTGGGTCTATCAAAGCATTAGCGTCATCCAGAGTGAGAGTAGCTGGACCATCTTTCCCGATTTCTGGCCCCACAAAAAGAAGATTGGTACCCAACCCCTCAATTCGCTGTGTAATGGTGGCCTCTGCACCTCTACCAATGGCCATAAGTGTTATGACTGCAGCCACACCTATGACAATACCTAGCACAGTGAGCCCAGACCGTAACTTGCTGGCACCTAAAGATGATAAAGAAGTCTTCAAAATAACTAATGGGCTCATGAGGGTTCGTCCGATCTTGCTGTAATGAGCGGCTTATCCACTGCTTCATCTGTAACTATCAATCCGTCCAACATGGACACAATTCGCTGCGTGTGAGCAGCTATATCT
>CAZBMS010000088.1:0-4383 GCA_964493125.1 uncultured Dehalococcoidia bacterium
TGAAGTACTGCAGCGATGCTGAGGTTGCATATTGGAACTAGAATACCATGAAATGGCCTCTGGCCTCAGATTCCCAGAAGGTCCTATAGCTCTTTCAGATGGAAGCGTCCTATTGCTTGAAATAGAACGCCAGACACTCAGTCGAGTCTTAGTAGATGGCACAATACAAGTTGTGGCTACTCTAGAAGGGGGCCCAAACGGCGCGGCAGTGGGACCAGATGGTGCAATATACATCTGCAACAATGGGGGGTTTAATTGGATTAAAAGAAACACCCGTATTTTGCCCGGCACCCAGCCAGAACATTTTCGTGGGGGAAGCATTCAGCGTGTAGACATGTCTTCCGGGAAAGTAGATACGTTATATCAAGAGTGTTCCGGTAATGTTCTCAGAGGACCTAACGACATTGTGTTCGACAAAACCGGAGCATTCTGGTTCACAGACCTGGGTAAGATGCGGGATAGAGACAGAGATTACGGCGGATTATACTTTGCCAATATCTCTGGTACCCAAATAGAAGAAAAAATATTTCCTATACCAGGCGGCGGAAACGGAGTAGGTTTGTCACCAGACGGAAAGTCTATATATGTAGCAGAGACATCTAGCGGCAGATTATTCGGCTGGGAACTACAAGACGACGGAACGTTACCATATGGCTTAACCGCCGGATTTAGAAATATTGTATACACACCCGATGACTATATAAATTTTGATTCACTAGCAGTGGAAGAAAACGGCAATATATGTGTTGCAACAATTGGCCCCGGTCAGATCACAGTAATATCTCCAAATGGAGAGAAAAGCGAAAGAATCAGCGTGGGTAATGATCCGCTAATAACTAACATATGTTTTGGTGGCCCAGATATGAGAACGGCATATATAACCCTGTCATCTACTGGGCGACTAATTACATGTCAGTGGCCCAGACCGGGCTTACACTTGAATTTCCATATCTGAATACCAATACGAAGTACATACTAATCTACCTTGAGGTGCGTCATGAGATTGAATAATAAAGCTGTATTGATTAGCGGTGGGGCCCGAGGAATGGGAGCCGTTGAAGCCAAACTGTTTTGCAGTGAAGGGGCTTCTGTAATAATAGGGGACATCCTAGAAGACGAAGGACGCAAGATTGAGGCAGAAATAAATGAATCTGGCGGCGTGTGCATATTCGTCAGACTAGACGTAACATCAGAAAACGACTGGATCGCGGCCGTAAACCTAGCAGTAGAACGTTTTGGAAAACTAGACGTTTTAATTAACAATGCAGGTATATTCCCAATGGAAAGCGTTGAAGAGACAACTGTAGAATCCTGGGATAGAGTCATGGACGTTAATGCTAAAGGTGTTTTCCTTGGCACTAAAGCCGTCATCCCAGCAATGCGAACCTCAGGAGGTGGGTCTATAATAAACTTGTCTTCTATAGCTGGACTTGTGGGAAGTGCATATTCAGCTTCTTATAATGCAACAAAAGGAGCAGTACGCCTGTTGACCAAGTCGACAGCTATTCAATACGCTAAAGAGGGTATACGCGCTAACTCAATACATCCAGGCCTAATAGACACTTTAATGGCATCTGAACTACTTTCTGACCCCGATCTACAAGTTAAAAGAATGGCTGCTACACCTATGGGCAGGACAGGCACCGCCGAAGAAGTAGCGTACGGCGTATTATTCTTGGCATCAGACGAATCCTCGTTTATGACTGGCAGCGAACTGGTCATAGATGGGGGATTTACAGCTCAATAAATTAGTAAAGTGTGATTAGTAAAATCAATATAAATGATGCAACTATACGTTATAATCTATTGCGCTAATTAGCACATTAACCTGAAGCCATCAACTAAGCACTACGGACAACACATGATAGAAAAAAACAGATACTTACAAAAAATAATACAATACCTATCTGACCTGACAAATCAGCGAGCTGTACTCTACCTAGCAATTGGGGGCGTCTCTATATGTTTAATCCTAATAGTGCTCGGATTCATATTCCCCAAAGGTATACCAACCGAAAATACAACAGTAGCGGATAAACCTAACACAATTGTTGAAACCTATGCCGGTATAACCTCAACCTACACCGCCAACCAAGCCATAGATTTCGTAACATCTGCAATCAATTCTGATGAGATTAACAACCCTAGATGCAGCACCGACCAAGGCAAATTGACAACTTTCTTCTCACACAGAAGATACTGGAAAGTAGCTCTATTATGCCCGCCAGATCCGGCCAACGGTATCCACGCATGGACGGAGCATACCTACGAGTTTAACGAACAGTATGGAACCGTCAAAGATACTACGCTGCAATAAACTTAATTAGGGCACTTAATCACAGGAAATTTCACATCCCTCAATTGGGCCGGATGGAAATGCTTGGCACTGTCGAGGCCTATCTTCATAGATCCGACACTTCTTAGTTTCCGAATCCAACATAGGACAACAGTCGCCTTGGTGATCTTCAAATTTCACAATCCAGGATTCGCCGAACGGAGTTATCTTCAGAGACGTACCCATATTATCGGACTTGTTCTTAAAGACGAGTCTTTCTTCTTCTGACAAGCATAGTATCAATGGACCTTGGCAACATTGTGCTCCACACCGCTCAATACATATGGAACTTGCAGCTTCTACAGTGAGACCATGTTTAAGATAACTCACTTGGAACCTCGATCCTTAGTATCATAATACCGACTATACTCTCATCCATTCTTTAGGTTTCAAATTATCTATTCTAAACTCGCCCAAACGAGTCCTAATCAGGCGAATTACCTCATAATCACAAGCTGATGCCATCCTTCGTAGTTGCCTATTCCATCCTTGGTGTATTACCACTTGGATGGAATATTCAGTCTTTTGCTGTGCTCTGTCTACCACCGCTACTCCTTCCGACAGTTGTATGCCTCTATCGAAAGCTTCCAGAAGATCAGAAGTTACCGGTTTAGAGAAATGCATATCGTATTCTTTTTCAGTGCCAAACTTTGGATGAGTGTTTTTATATATTAGCTTACCATTGTTGCTAAGTAGCACCAGGCCTTCACTGTCGAAGTCAAGCCTACCCGCCGGTTTCAGGGTACGTAGGTCAGATGGTAAAAGGTCCATTATCGTAGATCTGCCCTCAGGATCAGACCTAGTAGTCACGTACAATACTGGCTTATATAGAAGGATTGTTGTAACCGCGGGAACATTATTGGCGACTTTAGTGTCGTCAAATATAATTTGTGACTCGGTAGGGTCAATAGTTTGTCCAAGTACTGCAGTTTCACCATCTACCAAGACTTTACCTTCCCGAATGCTACGGTCTGCCGATCTTCTAGAGATACCCAGTTGACTAGCTAAATAAGCATTAATACGCATTAAACATTCGGACTCAGGGTCTCCGGACGAACCGGTTTTCCAAGTGCACTAGATATTTTAATAGCCTCTAACAAGGCGACGTTGTCGATTTTCTCTGAATCTGTAAATAAATACCTTTGCTTTCCCTGTGCAGATAGCGCAAAACTTTCTACGTTAGCGGACACGGTATCCACCCACTGATATTCTTGCTCTTCTATGCCGCCATCGGCATAGCTGATTATTAATTTAGATGTACCTGGAGTATCTGGATGACTAGAATCGACAACTTCCGCCCATGCCTTGTCTCCCCATACAGTAACCCTCTGATAATGAGGGGTTTTCAATAATGCAGTAATTTGGGACTTTACGCCGTTAGTGTGATGGAGGCTAGCTGATACGACGTCACCGGTAGCGAATTCAAGCTTCCTATGACTTACACCAGAAAACACCAACTCCACTGATCCAAACATCCACAACATCAAGTCAGTGAGATGTACACCCATGCCTGTCATACCCGCGGCGGGCGCCACTGCGGGATCCGCTCTCCAATTCTCTACAGGTAATCCCGCTAACTTATCGTGACTAAAATGACCTTCCGCATACATAATGGTTCCTAGGTCCCCATTAACCACAATGTCTCTTAATTTAGACCATGCTGGTTCGTACCTACGCTCGTGGCCTACACCTAACAATACTCCTGCACTGTTACACGAAGCGACCATTCTTTCTGCATCGGCTTTCGTAAGGCATAACGGTTTCTCGCAATAAACGTGTTTTCCACTTGAAGCCAAGAACTCCACTTGTGACAAGTGCAAGAGATTAGGAGTACATAGTATTACCCCGTCGATCTCATAACTGAGTATAGCTGTATCCAAATCAGGTACTATATCTATATTCAGAGAAGCTGCACGTTGAGTTATTTCTGTGTCCGGATACGGGTCAACCAGAGCGGTAATCTGCACTACATTCGATTCGCAAAGGCGGGTAGCCATAACTTTCCCCCACCAGCCTAGTCCCACTATACATATTTTAAATTTTCCTTT
>CAZBMS010000089.1:0-3982 GCA_964493125.1 uncultured Dehalococcoidia bacterium
GTTTGTCACGGGTATAGACATACCCATACCAACAAAACATAAGCCATACCCCCACTTCTTAAAACAACCACAACCTACTACGACCAACCAGACACACAACATCGCTACCAACAAGTCAACCACACAGGACAACAAACAAAAGATCGAGAAGCAACCATCACGAAGCGGATAATCTAAGCCTAGCGAAACATGATTTCCTACAAACTGCATCCAGAATTGCATCCAGAGGATAAAGAAGAAGCCCTACGAGCCAATGTCATAGGGGCTATTTCGTGCCTAAAAAGGGTGGTGGGCGATAATGGGCTCGAACCATTGACCTCCTGCGTGTAAAGCAGGCGCTCTAACCAACTGAGCTAATCGCCCCTACTGCAAACAGTTTATAACCTGGTACGCTTGGTGGGGTTCGAACCCACAACCTCTGGCTCCGCAAGCCAGTGCTCTATCCAATTGAGCTACAAGCGCCCGCATTTTTGAGACATGTTCAGATTATCCGAGCGTAAATGATAACTGAACCTGTGTATTTTACAACAAATAGGAAGCTGAGTAATCGAGTTACTTCATGTCGATGGGGGGATACGACTCGTCTACAGAGGTAATCTCGTCTACTAGACCGAGCTTCAAACACTCTTTGGGTGTCAGGAACCTGTCCCGTCCGGAGTATATGAATCTGCGCCACCACCCGGCATCATGTGTGCCGGTCCTCCAGGCAAATAGATCACCTATCACAGATTTATACTGGCTGGAGAGCCTTTCGTAGTCCTGAAAGATTCGGTGATCCTCACCACTTATCATCCACGAAGGGCTGTGTAGCATCAACATTGAGAACCGCCCCATTAGTCTTCTGTCACCGGCCTGGAACAGTATCGCTCCCATAGAATAGGCATATCCGGTAATGACCGTAATTACGTTAGCGCCGTAATCTCTTTTCACCTTGTAGAGCATTTCCATCATCGCAAACCCGGCACCGACTGAACCGCCGCCAGAGTTGATGTAGATTGTCAGATCTTTACTATCAGTATTTTGCCGGATTCCCGCCATCAGCAATACCGACTTGCAGAAGCGCTCTGCTTCCTGGTCATGGATATCTCTTAGAAAATAGACCCCGAATCGGTCTAGCATCTCCCTTCTAGCCTGCTGATTCTCGAGTACCTCTTGAAGGTTCGGTACTTGTTGCATGTCGCTCCTTTCCCGGATAGGTGTTTTGATGTAGCCTGTTAATGTCTGAACTTTGACTTGCGCCATGATATCAACATTGTAGATCGTATGCGAGAGGTGAGAATGATCTCTCTAGAAGACCATATGGGGCCGTTTGAATCTGTAAGCTACTTCTTTGAGCGTGCTGCAGACAGATTGAAGATAGCGAATGATTCTATTGAACTCTTGAGACAGCCTTGGCGAGAGCTTCGCGTGGAAGTGCCGATACGGCGCGACAGTGGTGAAATTGGAGTGTTTATTGGGTACCGAATACAGCATAACGCTGCTCGAGGCCCGTACAAAGGTGGTGTCCGATATCATCCACGTGCTGACGCAGACGAAGTTAGAGCACTAGCTACACTTATGACCTGGAAAACAGCAGTGGTTGATGTTCCGTTCGGTGGTGCTAAGGGCGGAGTTCAGTGCAACCCGCATGAAATGAGCGAGCAGGAACTTAACGCTTTAACCAGGCGCTATATTCAGAACGTTTCTCACATCATAGGCCCAAACCGGGACATACCGGCTCCGGATCTGAACACTAACTCCCAGACAATGGCATGGATGATGGATGCGTATGGTCAACTTCACGGCCATACGCCTGCCATAGTCACCGGAAAACCGGTGGAATTGGGAGGTTCATACGGTAGAGACGCGGCTACTGGCCGTGGGGTCGTCTTCTGCTTAGAAGAGTGGTCCCGCATCCGTAAAGTTGACCCGGCCGGATCCAGTGTCGTGATACAGGGATTCGGACAGGTTGGTTCGTGGACGGCTCGTTTAATAGGGAGATTAGGCTGCAATGTAATCGCTATCAGTGATCAGCATGGAGCGACGTATAACTCCAAGGGATTAGATGTAGACGCCGTATATGAATATCATCAGCAAAACGGCTCAGTCAAAGGTTTTACTGGTGGTGACGACCTAGATAATGACGAACTACTCGAACTTGAATGTGATTACCTGGTTCCTGCTGCGGTGGAAGAGGTTATAACGGTGGAGAACGCGGACAAAATCTGTGCAAAGGCTATCCTGGAAGCGGCGAATCATCCAACCACTCCTGCCGCAGATTCGATACTTAATGATCGGGGTATTCCGATACTTCCTGACCTTCTTGCAAATGCCGGCGGAGTTACCGTTTCCTACTTTGAGTGGGCTCAGAATATTCAACAGTTCCAGTGGGATGAAGAGCGTGTGAATTCGGAGCTTAGAGAAAGAATGACTGAGGCGACAAAGCAGGTAGTTACAAGGGCTGCTGAGGAGAAAGTTTCATTGCGCGAATCCGCATTTATGATTGGTGTGGAGCGAGTTGAACGAGCAGGGGCTTTGAGAGGATTCGTTTAATGGAGGCGATCCCAATCCTTGCTGAAGCGAGGATTAATTAGGCCTCATGCTGAACACCTTAAGGCGTATATCTGCTGTATTCCTGATCCTAATTCTCATTCCTATATTGGCTTCAATGTCTTTGCTTGGAGCAATCAAGAACACAGTGTTTGAGCCTTCATTTTACAAAGAGCAGCTTGTTAAGGCGGACATCTATAAATTCATACATGATGAAGTTATAACGTATGAAGTGAAGACGAGGGCGGGCCCCGCTATCAGTGATAACTTGTCGTCCATAGGTTTGTCTGATGAGGATTTATCAAAAGCCGCAAAAACCGTGTTAACCAAGGATTGGACTCAGAAAAACACTGAACGCGCAATAGATCAGGTAGTGCCTTATTTATCCGGTGACAAGGATAGTTTCACTATCCGCGTCTCTGTTAAAGATGAAGTCAAGACTGGCATAGGAATTATCAAGGAATGGACACAAAAAGAGAGCATCTATAGGGCACTTTTAGATAACTTCATTATGGTTGAAGTCTCTAAGAAATTAGATGATGTTCTACTTGGGATGGGACTCAGCGAAGATGATCCAGCCACCTCTGTTATGGCGCAAAAAGTAAACGCCACATTGCAAACAGCGATTATGAAGGTTATTACCCGTGAGTGGTTTGGCAAGACAGTGGAGAACGTTATTGTCGAGGTGGAACCCTATATCTTAGGAGATCAACAGAGGTTCAATGCGGTCGTTCCTTTGCAAGATAGGTATCTTGCCGCCTTTGAGTCAGTTTTCGGTGTTGAAATGACCCAACTGATAGCTCCCGCAATCATGGAGTTGCCCCTCGCATGGGCGTTTACTCAGGCGGACCTAGAAGACTTAATTGTTGATAATTATGGTAGAGACGGATACGAGAATTTCTCTAGTGGCAGGGAGATTGTTAAGAACGGAATCAAGTTTACCGACGCTGACCTAAAAGCCAGATTGATAGAAACATCTTCAGATGAAAGTCTTCAAGAATTCGAACGACGTAGAGACCAATTTTTGAGTATTTCGAACCCACTGATTCACTATATGATATTGGCATTTATGGTGGTGATGATTGGATTACTTGGCGGCAGAAGCTTGAGGTCGAGGCTCACTTGGGCCAGCCTTGCACTCTCCATAAGTTCGTCTGTAGCTTTTGTTGCCATTACTATTGCGGCAGGACAAATTGAGTCAGCAGTTTTGCCTAACTTACTAGACTCCGTATCGCCTCAGGCATATGAAGCTAAACTTAATGAGATTATTAGCAACGTAATAGCTGGATTTGTTTCCGAGAGCAGGCAATATCTATTTGCCACATTGGGTCTAGGGATTCTTGGATTTGTCGGTGTGTTGCTTTCTTCCCGCTTCGGGCATAAGGCTCAGCAAGAGCAAAACAGTTCTCTCTAAGCCAGGACTTATTTACCCCGTTTGGAACGGGGTCCATTA
>CAZBMS010000090.1:0-3870 GCA_964493125.1 uncultured Dehalococcoidia bacterium
ATTTGATCCAATTAAATTTGAAGTTATCCGGAACGCCTTAACAGAGGCTACGGAAGAAATGTCTGCTGCACTCAAACGCAGTGCCTACTCAACAAACATCAAAACACGATGTGATTTTTCGTGTACATTTTTTGATGAGACCTTAAGACCAATAGCACAATCATTCGGGCAACCTACTTTTCTCGGTTCGATGGTCAGAACTGTCCAATATGCAATCAAACAGTACGGGATAACCAACTTATCAGAAGGGGATGGGATCATTACTAACCATCCGTACAACGGCGGAGTCCATCTCAACGATATCTGCATGATTTCTCCTGTATTTCATCAAGGCCATATTGTTGGATTCGTTGCTAATCTGGCTCATCATGTTGACGTAGGTGGAGGTGCTCCAGCGAGTATCGGAGCTTTCAAGGAAGTGTACCAGGAAGGGGTCATCATTCCTGCTGTAAAGTTTGTAGAGAAAGGACACATAGTTAAAGATATCTTTGACCTGATCCTTTCACAGGTACGGGCCAAACGGGAAAATACAGGAGATTTCCGGGCACAAATTGCAGCAAATGCAACAGGAATACGGCGATTCCAGTCCCTCTTCCAATCTATCGGAGAAAAAGAACTTAAATATTATATGGAAGAACTCATAGCCTATGCTGACCGGAGAACCCAGGCAGATATAGATAAATTACCATGTGGAGAGTACGAAGCTGAAGGCTATATAGATAACGACGGCTACACAGATAAACCTGTCCTGCTAAAAGTACGCATTGTTATAGATTCAGACGGAGTCTTATTCGACTTTACAGGTACAGATGATCAACGAAAAGCCCCGGTAAACGCAAGTTATGCCATGACATTTTCCGCATGTGTTTTTGTCCTAAAGTGCATCATTGATGAAGACATACCAGTAAATGACGGCTACTACAAACATGTGCGACTTATTGCTCCTGAAGGATCTATCGTGAACTGCACGATACCCTATCCTGTAGTAGGAGGATGGGAAACACATGTCCGCCTCGTAGATGTAATGTTAAAAGCATGTTCGCTTGCACTTCCTGAAAAGATGCCTGCAGGCACTAAAGCCACCAACTGCCAAATCGGTTCCGGTGGAATAGACCCAAGGAGGAACGAGTTCTACTGTTTCTACGAAGCAATTGGTGGTGGGTTCGGAGGAAGGGTTAGAAGCGACGGCCCTGATGCTGTCGGAGTCCATGGACAAAATACGCAAAATGCCCCCGTTGAAGAAACAGAACAGAACTACCCATTGAGAATTTCAAGATACGAACTTATTGATGATTCCGGAGGTGCAGGTAAACATCGAGGAGGATTAGGTATCCGCCGCGACTATGAACTTATCGACCACGATGCTTCGATGACAGTACTCTCTGACAGGGACCATTGGGGACCATGGGGACTGTTTGGAGGGCATACAGGAGAAAAAGCATATTATATTGTTAACCCTGAGCAAGAAAGCACGTTCCTAGGTTCAAAACTATCAGTGGATTTAAAGTCTGGAACTACCTTAAGTTTCCGCACCCCAGGAGGCGGTGGGTATGGACCTCCGGAAGAACGAGATCCCAACCTTGTTCAGAAAGACGTACGGGACGGCAAAGTCAGTCCAGAACAAGCGGCATCACTGTACAAGGTCGCTATTAACAAGGACTTAACCGTGGACGTCCGAAAGACCCGAAAATTACGCAACGAGAATCTATAACGCAGGATGTCATCAAACAAGGAACCTACTAACTGTAGTATACCCAAACACAGAAAAATGGTACGCTGCAGTTAGTACCAACAAATAAACAGAACACATGAACTAACAATCAGAAGGATTCATTATGAACAGCTCCGACTTCGTCGCCCAATTACTCGAAGAAAATACCGAAATCCTGAAACGTCTTCAACCTAAGGAAACACTGGAGGCGGATGTCGGAAAGTCTATCAATATGGTTGCCCTACTCAAGGCAGCGCTGAGAAACGAAATGGAGGCTATAGAGATTGCTGCTCTCTGGATCCCTGATACAGCTGAACCAGATATTAAGCTTGCGCTCGCACGGCAAACTGGTGATGAAGCGAAGCATTACCGACTCATAAAGGAACGGCTTGCCAACCTTGGAGAAGATCCTTCCATCTCTCCAGCGGAAGCGCCACCTAAAACTAAACTTTTTGGATATCTTTCCAGTCTTAGCACCAGCATTGAACGTGCTGCAGCTGGACAGTTCACCCGTGAACATATTGCCATGGTCAAAAACGATCAATTTGTAAACTACTGTAAGGAAGTCAATGACACAGAAACACTAGCAATGTATCAAGATATCATTTGTCCTGATGAGGAATATCATCACCTTCTAGGAAAAACGATCCTTGAAAAGTACGCTACATCTGACGAACTCCAAGAGCAAGCACGGGCAGCCTCCCTCCAAACATTACACCTTGCTGAAGAAATGCAACGGGTAGCGAGCGAGATATTAGGCACAGGACGCGGACCTGGCTGTTAGCCGTCAGCTTCCTTATTAGAAAGCACCTTCTGCACTAATAGAGGGATTCTCCTGATTTGACCTGTTCTCTTTCCCGTCAACACAAACTTTATTCACACAAAACCAAACCAGAATCCGAGGTTCTCCCGCAGTGTACCAATTGACACCTCGCACCATGGACTTTTTGCATTCAGGACAAAATGCTTGTTTCTTGTTACGTTCAATAATCAATCTATAATTCTCTCACTAAGTTCACTAGAAAATGATTACGCAACGTCCCCGAGTGCCTCCGGCCTCAAGCTGACTATGAGCCTCACTTGCTTCCTCAGGTTTGTAAGTCCCAAAGACACGTAACGTTACAATTCCGTCTTCTGCAAATTGGCGTAATTGATCAAGTAGGTCACTGCGATGATCATAATCCCTAACATACGTGACATGGAACGTGATATCACGTTCGCCAGTTCCCTTCCAACCCCGTACTGAGGCAAACCCACCGCCATCCCGTACAGCACCCACGGCCAATGGTGAAAGGACAGCACCATCTGCTAGGCCATCGACTCCATCAGGTATAACTTCTCGAACTTTTTGAGCGAAATCATCACCCCTTGGAACTATAACATCAGCTCCAAGATCAGCCACTAAAGACTCATCCGATGAGGAGGCATCAGCAATTACCCTCAAGCCTTCCTGCTTGGCAATCTGGATTACATAGCCTCCGTATGCACCAGCAGCCCCAGTCACTGCAATTGTTTGGCCAGGATGGAGTCCCAACTGATCAAGGGACAATCGAGCTGTCAATCCGTTCATCGGGAGTGTAGATGCTTCGGAGTGAGTGAAGCCATACGGCGATTGCACAACAGAATCGATATTGAGAACAATACTCTCACGATATCCCCCGTGGTCTGCAAGAGGCACTACCATAGCCATGACCGACGTCCCTACAGTGAGATCAGTTTCAGCCCCGGGTCCAATCTCATCTATCACACCAGCTATGTCCATACCTGGAACATGTGGAGGAGTAACATCTCGAAGTCTTTCGGCTCTAGCACCATTTCTGAGCATGAGGTCAGTTGGATTTACTGTAGCCGCATGCACTCGAATTCTAACTTCGCCTGGTCCCGCATGAACTTCAGGCAAATCTACAATCTGCAATACATCGGGATGTCCAAATTTCAATACTCCTATACCTCGCATCACCTTGTACTCCTTAAATAACTGAGACCCTTTTTATAAAATTAAATTATCGTCATTGTTATATACCCAATAATGCTAATCTATACATTTGATACCGCAGTCTTTCAAGAATGTAAAGGTTTCTTCGTAAAACGCTCTCAATCGTGTAAAGTCTTGGTCATCACCCTTGGGAATGAAAATTATTATTCCTTGACGAGCCCTT
>CAZBMS010000091.1:0-3635 GCA_964493125.1 uncultured Dehalococcoidia bacterium
CCCACAATTCTTTGGGTCACTCTCTTTACGAGTAGCAGATCAACGATCTATCCTTGAACGGGTTGATCTCGTCATTGCCGTCGGATTGGATGCAATTGAAGAACTCTTCTATTGGGGAGATGTGATTCTCGGAGCCGACACCAAACTCATACATATTGACCCGATACCCGGTCGAGCCGGCCGCTCTGAGCCAACCGAGGTGCCCATTCTTGCTAACTGCAAAATGGGACTCGACGCACTAATATCCAGCATAAAGCCACAACTAGCACAATCAGCTATAAACGAGAACCTCGAACGCACAATAGCCATTGCCTCTGAGTCTAAAGCTTCTAGGGCATCTTTTCACGATAGTATGCTCCCGAAATGGGATCACATACCCATGACTCCAGCTAGGATGCTATCTGAGCTTGCCAATTCAATACCCAGCAACGCGATCATAGTAGATGATTCGGTCAGTAGCCGAACAGTCCTACGGCACTATTTCCAGGCCCAAAAACGGGGAGACATCAGAGGATACCGTGGTCAGTCCATCGGGGGAGGAATCGGTTGCACCATGGGAACACAATGCGCCAATCCTGATCGCCCCGTCATCGGCATCATCGGTGATGGCAGTGCAATGATGACTATCCAAGGGTTATGGACAGCGGCTAATGACAAAATACCGTGCACCTTCGTCATATGTAACAACGGCATGTACCGGATATTAAAGGCGAACTTCAACGTTTATCAGAAAGATGTCCTGAAACTGGAGGAGACCTCAGGTGCCAATTTGTTGTATTCCGACTTTGGCGTACCATTCGATATGGCCGCGATTGCCGAAAGTATGGGAGTACCCAGTCAACGAGTCACCCGTCCAGAAGAGATCAAACCAGCCCTAGAAAAAGCCCTCGCAACACCAGGTCCAGCGCTGTTAGATATGATAATAGACGGGTCACTATAATAAACAGAACCAACAGCAATCTGGTACATCAATATGTACCAGATTGCTCATAATATTAGCGTCCTACCCACTGTCCATAGACCGGATATTGACTACAAATAAACTCAATATAAGAAGGCTGTCCAGATTCATTTGCTTCAAGCGCTCGCTGAATAGCTGGAATGACATCACTAGGATCTGAAATTCGTTCACTATGGAAGCCCAATTGCCCTATAACCTTCGACATATCTACTTCGTCGTAACCTAGCACGGAATGTGTGAACGGGTCGTGACCGGGTCCCCAAAAGCCGGGTCCGTAACCAGCAAATCCACCGTTACTTATATGGACCACAGTTATTCCCAATTTCTCTCGTAATGGCACTTCCAAATTGCCTAACATATAACCGAGCCCAGCTTCTCCAGTGACTACTACAGCAGACCTATCAGGATGAGCCAGTTTTGAGGCCAACGCACCGGCTAACCCAAACCCTAAAGTGGATACATTTCCCCATCCGAGAAATCCACGGGGAATCTCTGTTTGATAAACGGTGCTAAGCTGGTCTCTCGTATTACCGGACTCATGAGTTACAAACGACTTTTGCGGATCAAGTGTCTTCATAAGATCCCCATACACTCGATAGGGATTGATGGGGGTCTCGTTTGAGATCATCACCTCATTGTACTGTGCTAATCCGTCGTCCTTCGCGGACTTAACCTCGTTATGCACTTTCTTTTTATCTGAATCTGAAATGCTCTTTCCGGATGACTTAATCTCTTCTATTAGTGCTTTTAGAACAAATTTACTATCACCGATAACAGCGTGAGCGGTAGGATAAGCCTTGTTCACATGCAGTTCATTTATATTGCAGTGAACAATAGTTTTCCCAACGGCATTCGGTATACCGTGGCTAAATCGTCCTGGGGACAAGCTAGACCCTACAGCAAATACCACATCACTGTCTGTGAGATACTTAGTCACATGATCCCCTCGAACCCCGACAAACAATGGATGACTTTCCGGAAATACTCCCTTCGCCTTCAGAGTACTCACAACCGGTGCATTCGTTAATTCTGCAAACTCAACTAACTCAGCTGATGCTTGACCGTAGACTATGCCTTCGCCGGCATAGATTAACGGAGATTTAGCCTGTGTGATAACTTGGGCCGCAGATTTCACATCATCAGGATCCGGTACCGTTTTCCACCCTTTGACGGGTATATATGGATCCGCCAATTCATCGTAAAGCGCTGTCGGATCAGGCACTGCTAAGATCACAGGTCCAGGACTGCCACTCCTAAGCATCGTAAATGCCCGCCTCATAAACTCAGGGACCCGTTCGGGCTTATCGATATAGCCGAACCATTTAGACACAGTCTTCATTGCAGAAACGACATCGTATTGACTGTTTTGAGAGCCACCGATCGGAACGCCATCAGTAATACAGAGAACTGGAGTACCGTCCTCATATGCTTGGGCCATTCCAGCGTAGGCATACTGCATGCCCGCCGCATTTACGCCTCCTTGAAAAGTGCATACTCCAATGCGCTGGCCTGCAGTGATTCTCGAGAAAGCATCGGCTAGGGCGACAGCATATCTATCATCACGCATCATAACCATGGGTACACCTTCCTGTCCCAGTGCATTGTTTACCCGACAAACCGGAAAAGTTGATACCCACTCGATTCCTTCCTGCTTCAATATACGAACAATACCAGTAGCAACATCTATACTCATAATCTTTTCTCACCTATTTGATTGAAGTTCGTGTACTTTACCACTCCTGAGATATTACGGCCATAATGGTTTATAGGATGATATGATCTAGTGAATATACAAAACACACTGTTACGAAGTTACAGGATCGAGGTTTGATGAATCCCTTAGAACTAAATCCCAATCTACCTGAACTAGATGGGACCATCAGGGTCTCAGGACTAGATGGACAGGTCGAAATATTTCGCGATTCATATGGAATCCCTCATGTTCGTGCACAATCCACCATCGGCGCCTATTTTGGACAGGGGTTCGTAACCGCCCAGGATAGGCTCTGGCAAATGGAATACGATCGCCTTAGAGGGTCCGGCAGATGGGCCGAGGTCGCCGGCATATCGGCGAGAGAACACGACAAAACAGTACGCAGGTTTGGCCTAAGGAAAAGTGCAGAACAAGACTATAATGGGTTAGACGGACACACTCAAGAAATATTTCAAGCATATGCTAGTGGAGTGAACGCATTTATCCAAACGACTACAACTTTGCCCCCAGAATATGCCTTGTGTGATTTTCAACCGGAGACTTGGGAGCCGTGGCATGGCCTTATAATCTATAAAATACGCCATATTCTAATGGGCGTGTTTGAGTCAAAACTGTGGCGTTACAAGTTGCTACAAGAACTTGGGCCTGATAAAACAGCGACTTTATTTCCGGAATACAAAGACTCTGAGTTTCTTATACTTCCGCCCGAACAAAGATACACCGCCGTGTTATCCAATTTAGCGGAAGACCTTGCACAGGCCATGAGCATATTAAATACAAACCATGAATCAGATTCGGGGAGTAATAGCTGGGTAATATCGGGATCACATACTGACACAGGATTACCCATTCTCGCTGGTGACTCCCACCGAGCCCTAGATACACCTAACGTTTATTATCAAAACCATATAACATGCCCCGAATTCGACGTAATCGGGTTGTCCTTCCCAGGAATCCCTG
>CAZBMS010000092.1:0-3635 GCA_964493125.1 uncultured Dehalococcoidia bacterium
CGGGCGGATTCGAACCGCCGAATAGAGGTTTTGCAGTATACCGCCCTTAGGAAATGTAGTCATTTATACCCTTACTGTAGATAGTATAGAGACCACAAGGACACCAGGTATTCCTAGCCTACATTTATGAACTGACGGTATGACTGATGGCATCAGGCACTGTACTGTTTAATAGCTTCTGTGAACCGCTTGGATGCTTTCCTACCAGTACCAGCCAGTCGGTGACCGTATATATCGCTTGACCCTTTATGTATAATTGCCGGAACTTAGATAAGCGTCCTTCAAATTAAGTACCGCATCAATTGGTTGATAACTTAGCATGGTACAGTTTTCATCTGTTACATCTGGGTTGCTAAGCTTAGGTACACTGCGTACCAACACACCTATGCCCAAAATCATGCTTGGTTATTCTGGCATCTAATTCACCCATCTATGGAGGTCCCTAATGCGTTGGAAAATACTATCTTTCTCACTACTTGCTGCTTTAGTTGGGATTGTGTGGGGGACTTTCATGCATCCCAAGTTACCCACATACATTGCTTACGCTGAAGGTATTACGTCTGGAAAAGCCAGAATAGGAGTAGCTCCTCGAATCATAAGCTACCAGGGCTACTTGAAAGACTCCTCAAGCGGTCAAGCAGTTAGCAACGATAGCAGAACAGCCGTATTCAGCTTATACACGTCTGACTCCGGTGGCTCAGCTGTCTGGCAGGAGACCAAAACCATCGTGACCAGTAACGGTGTATTCCGTACCATCCTCGGTCAGACTTCCCCCATTAACCCCTCGATTGTAGCAGTACCAGAACTATGGCTGGGCGTGAGACTGCCGCCGGATGCTGAAATGACACCGAGGCAGAGGATAACCGGTTCCGTCTATTCCGTTGGCGCTACTGAAGCTCAGGTTGCAGATACAGTATCAGTCAGCCCCGAACAAATTGCCAACAGGAAATGGTACGGACTTAATCGTTCCACACCACCTAGATTAGACATTGCTTGGGGACTATTGAAAATGATGGGAGACACATCCAATGGCTTCTTAGATACTCCCTCTAATTCGACCACCTCTGTTGTCGCTTTTAGTGCATCATCAATAACAGAAGATCCATTTAATGCTGAAACTTACCCAGAACCTTCCATCTTCCAACCTGTATCCGCGCTTGGTTCAATGCAATCCAGATGGGGAATAAAATCTGTCTTATTCAGTATTGGTAACGAATTGATGAATACGACGGGTAGCCAGGACGGTACGATAAACTTTCATCAATATCTAGGGGCACAGTGCCATTCTATGACTTCTCTAGAAGTCGCTTTAGTTTGTGCCACTGGTAGCGAATTGATTATCACCCAAGGATTTGAACCAAATTTTCTAAGGTCAACCAGTTTGCCTACATACGTATATAGCCATAGGAATATTTTGTGTCCAGGCTGTAGATTTACAGCTTTTGATGGAGAGAATCTTTGGGCTACATCGTACGATAATGGCGAAGTACACAAAATTCCAATGCCTTTAATTTACGAAGAGGGAGCAACTTCCTCAGTCAGCCATACATCGTCATATTCAAGCGAAAGAGGTAGAGCCTACCCATATCCTAAAAACCCCGAGATTAATTCGACTTATGCTGTGGGTAACAATCCAGTCGGAGTCGAGTTCGACGGTACAAAAGTTTGGGTAGTGAACGAAGCAGATGATACCGTCAGCGTGTTGAATGCATCCACCGGTGCTTCAGTTGGCACAGTTTCTGTCGGCGACTTACCAAGCAAAGTTTTGTTCGATGGCTCAAGTGTCTGGGTCTTGAATAAAGGGGATGAAACTGTAACGAAAATAGATTCCGAGTCTCTGAGTGTCATTGGTACTTTCACTGGCGGAGATGGTCCCGTGGATATTTCATTTGACGGTTACCACCTATGGATTGCCAACCAAGATGACAACACAATTACAAGGTTGAGAACTACAGATGGTTCTGAAGTAGATGTTTTGGATTTGCCAGGATCGCCCTATCTTTTACAATTTGATGGACAAGGAACGTGGATTGCCACCAAGGAAATACAACCCACAGTTTTGCATACTCCTGAGCCAGGTTATGGATCTTCTTGGTCTCTAACTGGAGAACGCTGGTTCCTAACCAGATACTAAACACAATAAAGACATCATCTGATAATGGAGGTCCCTAATGAATAACACTACATTGAGATTTGAAAGTATTAACTTCACGAAAGTTGGCTTAGTAGCCGCTTTCCTGATACTAACCATAGGTATTGCAGTAGATTACGCCTCCGTCGCTATGGCTCAGAATAGTAGTATCGAACTGGTTGCCAGCTCTATAAGTGGCGGTGGTGGTGAAATGTCGGAAGGCAGCTTATTACTAGAATCTTCTGTAGGTCAGTCTGAGCCAGTAGGTAGCTCATCGAGTGAAAGTTTCTCTCTTGAGAGCGGATTCATCCCTGTAGTAGTCGAGCAATATTCCCCTAGCTCTGTCATTCCTACAGCAACCGCAACGCCAATTCCAAACATATGGGATGCCCCTGCCACCTCTGGCCGTGGTATAGGTGCACTGATAGCTGGAATGATTCTTGTTATGGTAACAGTCCTGAGGCTAACCTCAAGCAAGAAAGAGGTAGCTACTTCATAACACTTAGTCATGGGACCCTAGATAGAACGAACAGGTGTTATGCACCACTCTGCGTTACATGTCTGCTGTCATTAACCATTATTACGTGGATATTTGGGTACATGCTGGTGCATAAAACGTCTTTTATTTATTTTGCCAATTACCCGTTAAGTCCACCTCAAAGAACAGCTTTCTTCTTTGAAGGTTTATTCGCTTGATATCTACCTTGTAGGATGTTTTTACTTTAGACCAATCTATATCAGAACCAAAACCCTGATCTTCCAGATAGTTAAGCTGTTGACCTATTATCCGTTCGATGTAATAGCCCTGTTTCCCAGTTTTCCATTCAAAGTCAAACCACACCTTTCGCCTCTCAACATCATAGAAAAACTTAGGCTTACTCACAGAACTATTCCACCACGACAATTCCCTTACAACAATCCAACCTTTATATTTCTCCCAACCATACTTAACTAATGTGTCTCTACCATTCTTAACCCATAGGCGTTCTTGTTTTAACCGTTCAGCTTTATCTACTCTCTGTTCTTGTTCAGGAGGTTCAGGAGGTTCAGGAGGAAGATAATATTTACACTCTTTAACCCCTACCGATAATTTATTGCCTGACTGAAGTGGAAGTATCTCAGTCATAAGATGTGATATACGGTCAGCTTTAATTTCTAACCAATGTATCCCACTGTCATCCCACTTAGATGCCTTTGCTGAATTTACGGGATTCGAGTGGTAGACTTCAAATACGAACGGGACTTCCCACTTGGGATTGATTAACGCAACATCCGCTCTGAATTTATATCCATCTATATCAAAAGAATGTTCAATTTCAACAGTGTAGTTATTCCCATGTAATTTCATCTCCTGCATGTGTATACCAATACTGCAATCTGGATTAAGACAAATTCTGCTAATAGAGACTTTATGCTCTGGGTCGTCTATTGCCCTACGTAGCGTACGGTATAACTCTGCTTTGCCTTCAAGGTGTGCTATCGTCTCCCCTGCACTGCATCCATC
>CAZBMS010000093.1:0-3577 GCA_964493125.1 uncultured Dehalococcoidia bacterium
CGAGTCCCCCTATCTCCACCATTGGTGAGAGCCTTATTCTAATGTAGGTTTTCGCACCCTTCCGGCTATTTGTGTGCCCATTATCAGTTCTAAAGGTCTCAGAACGGATTCACTCTCTCCAAGATAGAATCCAATCATGTTGTCTTTAAGGAAGAAATGAGGGAAGCCATAGTAATGCAATTCGGTTTTGATTGCTTCACCCTCTGGAGATATAGACACAGTATTTCCATCAGGGTAGATTCTATTAGCTTCAAATGATGCTGTTTGAGCATCTGGATATACGTAGATTCCAACCCGTCCACCATTAACTAACAATAGCCTACCCGGAACCGAAAGAAAAAATTGCCCTACATATCCTTTTACAATTACGTGAGAGTCAGTTTGCTGTTTCAAGTCTTGAATCAATGACTCGATATCCGTTGATATTGGAAGGTGTTCGATGCTTGATGACCATGGGGAGTTCCCGCATCCAGCCATAAGTGTTAAGGACAGAAACGCCGCAGTTAAGTGGGTTAAGTTTCGTTTAGCAAAAGTTCTAAAATCCAAGATCCGTCTCATCAGTAGTGGCAAATTCCCATTTGGCACTACTGTACACTAATGTTTTAATGAAAGTCATTTTGTGTGAATGCCTGTCTGTTATATGCCTAAACGATTCCTCTATGCGCAAAACCGTTACTCAGACTTATCTTCACCATCTCTCAAGTCTTCTAGTATTTTGTCCATAACGGCTTGATCCGTAGTGTTGAGCACGATTATGATGTTTCCTTCACCATGGACTAGATTTTCTGGTGACTTGTATGCTTCTACTTGCTCCGGGATTTTATCGGTATTTTTGTATACATAGATTTCTACTATTTGGTCGCTGGTGAACACTCCAGCTATGGGTGTTGATGAGTTGATGCGGTAGTTTCTAAAATCATATGCTTGAATTACCGGAGTCAATTGTGCGCCACCTTGTTGGGTTACGTATGGATTGGTAGGCCGTAAAATTTGGCGCGTTAACTCATGTTTATCGAGAGCCTGAGTAACTGCTCTAACGTTCAGGAACTCCTGGTCTTTACCACCCTTACTTGGAGGAGCAACTTCGTTACCACCCACCGCACCAAATCCTGCTTGACCAGATGCGTCGCTACCCCCACAACTGAGAGCAAAAAACAGCGCCATGATACTTGATATTATCACTGCTAATCTCATGTTAGTCCTCCTAGCGTAAAAAGTTATTGACCGATTCGGTATCACAGTGTGTATACTTCCCCAAATTTTGGTCTGTAGTGTAGTAGGCAAGTCAAATAAATGGCATTGAATGCCTAGTATAGTTGCCCTCGAAGTTTCGGATCCATGTAGTCTCTAAGAGCATCGCCTATTAGTACGACAGACAGTACTGTAAGAGTTAGGAATAACCCTGGGAAAAATGATACCCAGAACGCTACTTGAACGAATCCTTGGCCTCCAGCTACAATATTGCCCCAACTTGGTATATGTTCAGGAACACCTGCGCCCAGATAGCTCAGGCTCGCTTCCGCTAATATCGTACCAGCAAGAGTAAATGTGGCCTGGACCATTACAACAGCCAATGTATTAGGAGCGATATGGCGGAAAAGTATTCTCCATACAGGAACTCCGACTGCTCTTGCAGCATCAACGAATTGGACTTCCCTCAGGCTCAGTACCTGTCCTCTTACCAATCGTACCTTACCTGCTGTACCAGTCACTGCTAGGGCCAAAATAACATTATTTAAGCTTGCTCCAAACACAGCTATTATTGCCAGCGCCAGCAATATGGTTGGAAATGCCAACATTCCGTCGACAAACCTCATAATTATATTGTCGAGCGTTCTAGTGTAGCCTGCTACAAGTCCGATTGCCATGCCGATGAAGACAGTTATTGCGGTGACTGTAAATCCAACGTATAGTGAAATTCTACTACCTACGATTGTTCGGTCGAATACATCTCGACCCGACCTGTCAGTTCCAAACCAGTGATCGGGTGCTGGCGGCAAGAATCCCTGCATAGGTTTCACTCGTTCATATTCTTCGGTAACTATCACGTGAGCGAATATGGCTATGAAAAATATAATGCCGATGATAACTACTCCTGCAAGGAGCGGAGGATTAGAGCGCATTGCACGCACGCTTGACTTCAAGAACCTTTGAACCTTGACACTAAGCGGGGGGGCTAGCCTGAGTTCTTTGTCATATGAACCTGTTGACATTAGTAACGAATCCTTGGGTCTATATAAGCGTAAATGATATCCACAATTAAATTCATAAACACGAACCCACTAGCTACTACCATGAGCATGCCTTGAATTACGGCGTAATCACGGTGAGTGATTGCATCAAGCAGCATCTTAGATAGTCCGGGTATCGCAAAGATTGATTCCGTCACGACAAATCCGGTCACGAGAGCAGGTATTGTAGCACCTATAACAGTGACTATTGGTATAGACGCATTTCTAAACGCATGTATGAGGTAGACTTTAGGTTCAGTTAGTCCTTTGGCACGAGCTGTTCTAATGTAGTCTTCTCTCAGTACTTCAAGCATTGCTGATCGAGTAAGCCTCGATATGAAAGTGGCTCCCAGTACACCATTAACAATCACAGCTAGAGCTAAACTATGAAAATGAGCCAGTACACCGTCTTGAATTCGAGTGTAGCCTGTTACACCGAACCATCCCAAATTCACGGCGAATCCCCATATCAGCAAAAATGCTAGGTAAAAACCAGGGATTGAGAATCCTAGAACAGAAAACACACGTAAGATTTGGTCAGCGGGCCTGCCTGCTTGCCACGCAGATATCACACCTAGAGAGATGCCTAGGAAAGAACTTAGAACCACAGTTTGAATAGCAAGGGAGATGGTTGGCTGAATGCGAGTACTTGCCTCTTCCCAAATAGACCTCTTGGAGAAAACAGAAGTCCCCAGGTCTCCTTGGAGCAGCTTGCCGACCCATTTAGCGAATTGTACAGGGAGAGGCTTGTCCAAACCCATGTATGCACGAAGCTCCCTCAAATTTTCAGGCGTCGCATCGTTCCCTAGTATAATCGATGCAGGATCTCCAGGTGCTATGTGTACTAAAGAGAACGTGACTACACCCACTACTGCTATTACAGGGAAGGCAGCCAACACTCTCATTACGATATATCGCCACATTAGTTAAGTGTTTTCCTCGCGTTTGATATGGAGAATGTACAACCATTGTTTTAGGTTAACACAGAACTCAACAATGATTGGTTAGTCGTCATACAAATCCGCAGGGCGGATGCCAATCTTTCAATCGACTGGCACCCGCCCTATATTGCGAATTACCTACTTGCTGAAACTTGACTTTTTATTGAAAGTACTTGTTCGCAGGAAGTGTTCCGCCAGGTCCGGAGTACAGTCCTCCGACAGCTGAACTAGCGGCTTGTTGTGAGAAGAACTCACCGATGATTAACATGATGGCGTCTTCATAGAGGAATGCCTGGAACTCTTCAATAATAGCTCTCAACTCATCCTCGTTCTGAGCCCTCACCCATCGGGAGAAGATCTCTCGCTGCTTACCTGTGACGTCCTGATAAAGGTTCACATATCCCT
>CAZBMS010000094.1:0-3543 GCA_964493125.1 uncultured Dehalococcoidia bacterium
CAAACCACACTGAAATTGCGCCGTGTATTGGCCGCCAAGGTATACGCGCGGACTGCTGAGTATGATGGGGCCATTGCTGAGCACCTGATGGGTGCCTTTTCTGACGGGAATGAGGAACCCGCTGATGATATGCCTCAAGAGCTGCTGGTTCAGTCAAACCTTTCGCAAACTTTACGTTACGGGGAGAACCCGCATCAGCGCGCAGGCTTGTATGGCAAGTTTGATGAATACTTCGAGCAACTTCATGGCAAGGCGCTTTCCTATAACAATATTCTGGACGTAACCGCTGCCGCGAACCTGACCTGTGAATTTCTGGATGACCCGCCCACCCTTGCCATTCTTAAGCATACCAACCCGTGCGGCATGGGTCAGGGCGCCAATTTAAAGGAAGCGTGGGATAAAGCCTTTGCTACTGACAATCAGGCACCTTTTGGCGGCATCATTGCCGTAAACCAACCCTTGGATGGGGAATGTGCCGGGGCGATCAGTGAAATATTCAGTGAAGTCATTATTGCCCCGGATTTTACCGATGAAGCGCTTGGGATCCTGCAAAAGAAAAAGAACCTGCGTCTCTTAAAGATGCTCAAAGATCCCTTTAGAGCTGTAGCGTGGGATGTGCGCAATACGGGAGCTGAATCGTTTCTGGTGCAGGAACGCGATATCAAGGTGACAGGAGCTGATGACTTGAAGGTGGTCACCCAGCGTGAGCCCTCTGAGGATGAGCTTAAGGCTATGCTCTTTGGCTGGCGGGTGGTGAAGCATGTGAAGAGTAACGCAATTGTGTACTGCGGGCCCGGGGCGACCTTGGGCATAGGTGCAGGCCAAATGAGCCGGGTGGATTCGAGCAAAATTGCAGTATGGAAGGCCGGCGAGGCCGGGCTGTCCTTGGAAGGTAGTGTGGTGTGTAGTGACGCCTTCTTTCCTTTTGCTGATGGACTGATTGCTGCAGCGGAAGCAGGGGCCAAGGCCGCCATTCAACCGGGAGGTTCAGTGCGGGATGAAGAAGTGATTGCGGCTGCTGATGAACGGGATATGGCGATGGTCTTTACCGGCGCACGCCATTTCCGGCACTAACGGGTTTTATTTCTTGGCGTCAGTAGAAACTATACAAAGAGGAAGTCTTAGTTTTTTCTGTTTTAAATTTAGAGTTGTGTTGAAATTTATTATTTGGGTTAACTTTAAATTTGGATTATCTGTTAGAGTAACAGCCTTTAAATTGACCAGATTCAATAATGGTTGAAGATCAGTTATTTGATTATGTGGAAGCTGTAAGTCTTCCAAGCTTGTTAAATCAGTCAAAGGACTGATATCGGTGAGTTGGTTTTCTCCCAGGTTGAGGTGCTTTAAATTTTTTAGCTCTGGCAATTCATCGATGTTTCTCAATTTATTAGCGTGAAAACTTAATCTTTCTAATTGTTGAAGCTCCTTTAATATCCTGGGGATTTTAGTTAGTCCTAAATCACGAAGATCTAAAGCTTTCACTTTTTTAAAATCTGCTTCGGTGAGTTCGCCGGTGGGTTTGTTGGCAGCTTTACGGATGGCGGCTTCGACTGCAGCGATCGCCTCAGGGCTATTGGCAGTGGCGCGGCCGGTGTGTCGGGCGTCTTCCCATTCACAGATGAATGGACTTTTGACACCTTTTGCAGTCACGAAATCCCATTTCTTGACCCTATTAGGATCCGGGCCGATAACGGTCATTTCTACACTACTGTTTGGTTGAAATTTTCCGTGAAGAAACGCGTCATCTGACCATTTATTAAATGTATCCGACAATTTTTTCCCATTCGGGGATACCCATATAAACACACGATCTTTCTTAGGGTGGTCAGAGGCTCCCAGCCAAATTTTTGACTGACCTCTTCCTTTCTCGTTAGCCAGCTTCCGCGCGAATTCATTTTCTTCGTCAGAGTCAATAATAATTAAATGCCCCCCATATTCTTCGCATTTCTCTTTGGCGTCCATCCACGATATTTGATCTGTAAAATAAGCGTACCAATGACCGTTCCATTTGACCGCTCCTGGAACTGGAGGGTTGGATAAATCAGCCGTTTCACTGGAAGGTTTTTCCAGATCGTAAAGAGCAGAAACTTCCTCAGCCGAAAGCGCGCGGTTATAGATGCGCACGTCGTCTATTTTGCCATAGAATGCTCCGATGAATTCATCAAAAGCGTCCCTTGCTCCAATTCGCACTCGGGCAGGGGCGTCAGAACTTGTAACTTTTCTGTCTTCAACGGAAGCAACAACCTTGCCGTCAATTCCAAGGAGAAAGTTGTATCCTCTTCTGATCCCAACTATATGGTGCCATTGAGAATCGGTGAGCGTATTAGGAACAGCCACCGAGGCGGTAGAACCCCCAGGAGGCGATGCATCTGGAGCAGAGACACGAAAACATACAGTTTCTCCATCAGCACCTATAATACCCAGCCGCCTCCCGCCTCTTCCGGTATTTCTATCCTCGGCAATAGCGTACCAGCCATACTTATTATTCGATTTCACCTTTTCTGTTTTAATCCATGCACTGTAGGTGAAATCTTCTGCACCAAATTTTAACTTTTCAGATTGCTGTAAATCTATCCAGCTTTTGCCATCAAAGTCATAGGCGTTATTGGCTTTGTCATGCCTGTCAGCGGTTAACGTTGCGCCATTTACTGTTCCATCATGGCCATTGCCGCTTTCATCTTTGGCATTGCCATTGAAGGGGTAGTAGGCGACCAATCCCTTTTTTAAATCGGTCTTTGGCTTCTCCAGATCATATAAGGCAGTGATTTCTTCTGCCGAAAGCGCGCGGTCATAGATGCGCACGTCGTCGATGCGCCAATGAGCAGTCTGGCCGTCTTCTATGGAGCATCCAATTGCCAGATCGAAGGGCCTTTGGTTCAGGACTGAAACCTTCCCGGTTTTATGGTCTACTAATTTTCCATCTACATATAGTTTGCGGTTTAGCCCATCATAGGTGCCAGTCACCATGGCCCATTGATTTCCTTTTGGGCGACTATCTCCATAAGAAGTAGAATGATAAGTATTCGCTCGGGTAGTCGGATTATGCCCATAAATAGCGAAAGCCTCGCTCGGCGTGTACATAAGCGCGTAATGCTGAACTGAACCGCCCTTGTTTCGTTTATCAATTAGGAATCTATATCCATTCCCTGCAAGTTTTGCCGCATCAACATTAACCCAAGCCGATAAGGTTAGTTTTTGCAGTTCAAATTTTTGGGATTCAGGTAAAGCAATTCTTCCCTTACCTTTAAACTCATACGATGAATCTGCTTTGCCGTTTTTATCAGGATAAAGCTGCCCTTCCTGCACTGTTCCGTCCAGCCCATTACCGCTTTCGTCCTTGGCATTGCCATTGAAGGGGTAGTAGGCGACCAATCCCTTTTTTAAATCGGTCTTGGGTTTTTCAAGATCGTAGAGAGCAGAAACTTCCTCAGCCGAAAGCGCGCGGTTGTAAATGCGAATGTCATCCATCTGGCCTTGGAAATAATCGCCTTCCAGATCCCATCCCACACCGAAATTAAGATTACCGCCTGAAATATTATCCAT
>CAZBMS010000095.1:0-3510 GCA_964493125.1 uncultured Dehalococcoidia bacterium
ACACGGCTATCAACTTTAACATTCCCTACCACCGTATAAATAACATAAACAGCAACAACTCAATAAGAATGCTTAAAGAATTACATGCAGATTATTTCTTTATTTTTGGTTGGTCGCAATTATTATCTACAGAAGTATTATCAATACCTAGAACAGGTACTATCGGTTCACATCCAGCATTACTTCCCAAGAATCGTGGAAGACATCCACTGATATGGACTCTTATCAATAATGAAGAAACAGGAGGGCTAACGTTTCTCTATCTGAATAATGGAATCGACGATGGCGATATTCTCTGGCAAGAATCTTTTCCCATCACTAAATGGGACGACGCAGGCACACTATACGCCAAAATAAAAACTCTTGCTTCTAAAGCCATACCAGATTTATTGGATAAAATGGCTGCAGGGCCATTGATTGGCACGGTCCAAGCAGCAGAAACTGCGACCTACCTCCGGAAAAGAAGTGAAGCAGATGGGTTAATCCATTGGTCACTACCAGCAAAAGTAATACATAATCTCGTACGCGCATTAACACACCCGTATGTGGGAGCACATTCGTATTACAACGGGGGAAAAATAACTATTTGGAAAACCAAAATACAAAACCCTGAATACATTCCGGTCCAGTATCAAAAATTAATTCCTGGGACCATATTTGAACCAGTGGAAGACGTTTTTTGCGTCACTACAGGATCAATGCCATTACAACTGTTAGAATACGATATCGATGAAAACAATACTCTTTCCTCAGGCTCTCATATGGAAACCCAACTATGAAAATATTGGTAATATCTGCCCATCCCGATGATGAAACTCTTGGATGTGGGGCTACCCTGCTAAAACACAATGAATCAGGAGATTCCATTCACTGGCTAATAGCAACCAAACCCACCAGTCCGCAATGGGATGCCAAAAATATAAAAGAAAAATCCGAGGAAGTGAAAAGTGTTGCTGAGGCATACAATGTCACAAGTTTGACGCAACTTGAACATCCATCCACCAGGATGGAGACAATACCTTTAACTAACATCATTGAAGATATTAGAGGTTGTATAGACCGTATACGTCCAAATCAAGTCTACACAGTATATGGAGGAGACACTCACACAGATCACCAACTCGTATACAGATCAACTATGTCGGTATTGAAACCTTCTTACATGTCGTATTTCAATGTGACACGAGTACTGGCCTTCGAGACTTTGTCATCAACAGAGGCGAATGCACCTCATATAGATGCTCATTTCGTCCCAAACGTATTCAATGATGTGACAGAATTTATAGAACACAAACTCAGGATCATGGCACTATATAAATCTGAATTACAAGAAGAACCGCACCCGCGATCCCTTGAAGGCATACGAGCGTTAGCACGATATAGAGGGATAAGTGTCGGTGTACCGTACGCAGAATCTTTTATGCTCTGCAGAGAATTACTTATCTGAGAGTGAATATCATAGAACCAAAACATGCGTTAACTAAATACTTTGATCGTCGGAGTTTTGATTGAAAGATCTAGCCAAAGAACTAGTAGACCGAATACCAGCGCTTACCCTAACTAAATCTGTTCCAACAGCACTGGAGAACACGTACAGCAATCTATCATTTATGGAACACACCGTGAAAGATGTTGTAGCCGATGTAAAACCTGACTCACAAAGCGCAATCATAATAGCTTCTGGACCAAGTTTACACTTGCAAAATCCAGTAGAGACCATACTTGCAGAACAATACGCAGGGACCATAGTATGCGCCGACGGAGCCCTGCCATATTGCTTGAGGAATGATTTAATTCCAGATTATGTGGTTACGCTAGACCCACATCCAACTAGAATAGTACGTTGGTTTGGAGATCCAGAGCTAGACAATACTGCGCTGACGCAAGACGATTATTTTAGGCGTCAAGATTTAGATCCTCATATGGAGGAAAAAGAATTAGAAAGAAATAACGAGCTTATTACACTGCTAAACCAAAACGCACATGCCATAAAGTGCATAATAGCAACATGTTCTTCAAAAGCCGTACGAGACAGGTGCATAAGCTCCGGAATGCAATTGTATTGGTGGAATCCTCTTTACGATGATATCGATACAGAGAATAGCATAACTCGCCAAGCGTACAATATAAATCATGCGCCATGCTTGGCTACTGGAGGTAATACAGGATCTTCGGCATGGGTATTTGCAAATGTGATTTTGAAGAAAACCCAAATTGCACTTGTTGGCATGGATTTCGGATATGCGCCAGGAACTCCGTTAAATAAAACCCAATATTATAAAGAAGCTCTAGATTTATTTGGCGACCATATCGAAGATGCATTTATAGACATTTTCAACCCATATACACAAGAACAGTGGTTTACCGACCCTACATATTATTGGTATCGCCAAGTGTTTCTTAACATGATTCAGCAAACAGACGTCACTACTTATAACTGTACGCAAGGTGGAACATTATTTGGAGACGGGCTAGGCTTTAAACCCTTACTAGAATTCTTAAATGATCAAAAACGATGACCGATAAGTTGAATACCGCAAGTTTATAATGCCTAATACTCTTCCCACAGTTCTAGCAATTATCACAGCCAGAGGAGGATCTAAGGGCTTACCTAGGAAAAACATACTACCTCTAAACGGCATGCCACTCATTGGATATACCATACAGGCTACCCAACATTCCCATTATTTATCGTCAAACCCTGTGATAGTATCCACTGATGATTTAGAAATTGCACAAATTTCAAAAGACCTAGGAGCGGATGTCCCTTTCATCAGACCAAGCGACCTAGCTGTCGACGATATAACCATCTATCCAGTGCTATTGCATGCCTTATTATGGATTCAGGAGTACCGTAATTTTTACCCTGAGTACACAATGTTGCTGCAGCCTACTTCTCCTCTTCGTACTTCATATGACATAGACGAAGCAATGAAAATATTAATAGACAATAACGCAGATGGCGTAGTAAGCGTATATCCCTCACAACCACATCCATATCTCAGTAAAAAAATTGTGAATGGGAGGCTAAAAAGTCTAATTGAATCTGACACAGTATATAACAGGCGACAAGACATGCCGTCCTCCTATACATTGAATGGGGCTTTATATGTAGCGAGATCGCAACTGCTGTTGGATGAGCAGACATTCTACAACGATAATACGTATCCATATATCATGCCAATTGATAGATCGATTGACATTGACTCGGCTTGGGAAATGCACTTAGCAAACTTGATATTAAAAGATATAAAACAGTAGAAAACCATAACTAAATCAGGTCCTATATAAAGCACGCATACATACTTGCTAATCTTTCTTCATAATGCATCAATCTAGTTCAAACATAAAATGCTTAATCATCGGGGGAGGCGGGCACGCTAAAGTTTTAATAGACACTATATCTTCGAGAGGATTAGTTCAGATCATCGGGATTCTGGATCCCGAAAAAGATAAATGGAACACCACTATACTAGGAATCCCTATTGTAGGAGACGATTCGGCTATACC
>CAZBMS010000096.1:0-3474 GCA_964493125.1 uncultured Dehalococcoidia bacterium
AGAATTACGCATTTCATCTACAATGCGTACAGGCTTTACTGCTTCTGTAGTCATGGACCCCTCTTAACCTAAAAGAATATGGAATTTAGGAAATGTGCGTTTAAGCTCAACAGCTTGTGTTTTAGTGTTCTAATTCTACCAGATACAGTATGTAGTTACAATAAAATAGACCTAAGGATAGAGTGAAAGAGCTAAGTCAAATTAACCCTTCAATATTGGGTTTACAGGCGCAGATTTCTTGATAGTCTCGCTAATTTGGCCTAGATAGTTTGATTATGAGTCAAGCCGAGTGCTTCCCACTTCATCGTCAGTAGTAACATCCATTAAGAATGCGGATCCTGAATAATCGGGCATTTCTTCTTCTTCTTCTTCTTCTTCGTCGTCCCAATATTCATCAACATCAGTATTCGATTTGGCATTTTGTAGCTTTGGATTACTGGAACTTACTGATTTCATCGTATGACCAATCGTAGAATTTTGCTGAAATGACTGTATGCCTCGTTGAGACGGATCTTGGTACTCTTCCCGGATTATTATGGTGACATTGTCATAGGCAACACTTGTTATGGCAGCATCGTAACGGTTCCCACCCTCAATGAGTCTTAATATTCTGCTTGATAGTCGCTGCGGCAAGAGTCCTAAATAGTTGCCGTGCCAATCATCTACGTATAATCGCCTGTCGACAATGTGTAACTTTACTGGGTCTCCAGGGGCCAACTTTGCTAAATGATCCTGATCAACCAGTTTTTCCAAGTTTGTGGTGGCTGTCTTGCCACTTTCCTCCAAAAAATGACTTGGAGCAATCTTGCTGGTTTTCTTGGGGCGCTTGTCTTTGTGTTTTAGATGGGAAAGGCGCTCAAGGTTCTTTTGAGCGATAGTATTACTAGGTGAAATAGCTACGGCTGCTTGGAATGCGACTTTAGCATTTCTATAACGACCAAGCTCGACCAAGGCCTTGCCGAGACGATTATATGCCTCTATGTCTTCCGGGAATTCCTCAACAATGGTCTGGTTAACAGATACCGCTTCCTCCCAGCGGTTCTCCATAGCCAGCGAGATTGCTTCCTTGGATGTTTCCCTTCTTAATTTCGATTTGTATTCTGCCTGGCGGTAAAGAGTCATATTGACCTCTCTCTCCAGGGGACAGCCGATTTTAATCCGTATTACCCATATAAAGCAATAGGTAAGTGACTAAATTTGTCTAAATATCTAAATAAATGTGATCAACGGCCCGTTGGGTCGTATTTTCCAGCAAATGAAGCTAAATGTATTCTCAATATGTTTGTGATCATTAGTAAGCTATCACGGATAGGGCGGACTTTACTTTCTTCTTCGTAGTACCAGTCTATAGGCACCTCTTTGATTTTCAGCCCTTTGCGTGAGGCTAAGTACATTATTTCCACATCGAAGGCAAAGCCATTGATACGCTGCAGCGAAAATAGATGATCTGCGGTAATTCCAGAAAAACATTTAAAGCCGCACTGTGTGTCCATGAACCCTGGAACAGCCATAAATCTGACTAAAGTATTGAATAGTCTACCCATTAAGTGTCGGTGGGGTGGTTCTTGAAATCTGTTGGCTCCAGCGATTTCTCTGGAGCCCAAGGCTAAATCATAATCTCCTATCTTGGCTGGGAGAAATCTTTCAAGTTGTTCAATCGGCATTGACAGATCGGCATCGCACATAAATCGGTATTGTCCTTTCGTGTGCAGCATTCCAGCTCGGACAGCGGATCCTTTCCCTTTGTGCGGGATAGATAATAACGATAAACCACTATGAGTTTTTGCAAAGTTACTTACCACTGAGGCAGTCATATCGGTGCTGCCGTCATCAACTACTATGACCTCCCAAGAGTAGTTCTGGGACTGGAGATAGTTGGTGACTTTTTCTAATGTCGATTTTATCCGGCGCTCTTCGTTATACGCTGGTATTATTAATGCTAGGAACGGAATTCCACTGGTTGCAGGACTATTCTCTTGCAAAATTAATCACACCCTCAATATTGTTTGTTAGAATTTGTATAGATTGGTATCGCTTAGGTTAACAAACCTGCCCATCAAATCTTATTAGGTTGGGTGTACTCCGATCGTAGTTGGTTGGCTAATTTTAACTGAGCCTTCGATGCCAGCGATTTTTGCACCTTGTTCCAGTTCTCTCGCGACCGTAATTTCATTGCCTGCAGACAGTGCCAGCACAGTCGATCCAGCCCCAGAGAGAAAGACACCTAGCGCTCCCCCTTCCAAAGCACTGTCAAATAATGTTTTCATTTCTGGGAATAAAACCTTCCTAGCGTCTTGGTGTAGTCTGTCTTGAGTGGCAACATGCAAATTTTTTAGGTTACCAGTGGATAGAGCATTTACCAGTAGTCCTACTCGGCTCAAATTATAAATTGCATCACTTAAGCTAATTTCCTGTGGGACCAACTCTCGTGCTTCTTGCGTTCGCATAGGTTGCTCTGGGACGAATATTACAGCCTTCAACTCTTTCGGCAATGGTACTTCGGAACGAATTAAATCATCTGCATCTGCAACAACTATCTGAAACCCTCCGAATAATGCAGGTGTAACGTTGTCAGCATGGCCTTCGATTTGAGTTGCCATCTTCCACAGTACTTCTAGATCTGGGTCATCCCCATTCATCAGGGATGCACCAAATAGTCCTGCGACAATTGCAGCAGAACTACTGCCTAACCCTCTAGCTAAAGGAATTTGGTTTTCACATTTGATCGAAAAACTCGGGACATCATTTGAAGTTTCTTGGAAGTACTTACTAGCTGCGATATGTATCAGATTATCAGATCCCTGGGGTAATATTCCTGCTCCCTCACCCTTAACAGATACTGTGACGGAATCTTGAGGTATGAACTCCACGTAATTCCATATGTCTAATGCTAGCCCTAAAGAATCAAATCCGGGGCCCAGATTTGCAGATGTGGCCGGGACTGCAATGGTTATCGGTTTCATTATGTAAGGAGTATAGCATCAAGGCATTGCACTTACCTAAGTGCTTTTCATTCAAATGTGCGTTAGTGTTGATATAAGATATAATCTAAGTTTGTTCGGGGTGTAGCTCAGTTTGGCAGAGCGCTACGTTCGGGACGTAGAGGCCGGTGGTTCAAGTCCACTCACCCCGACCAGTCTATTTCAGATTATGGCTTTTGGTAGAGGAAACTATGATTAATCGAGAGCGCCTTATTAAGACTTTTTGTGATCTTGTTAAGATTGACAGCCCTTCCGGGGAAGAGGATGAAATCCGTATTGAATTGACCCGTCGCCTTGGCAATTTAGGATTTGCCGTTCAGGAGGATTTTTATGGGAATTTGATTGCCACGGAAGAAGGCGATGACCCGCTTTTGCTGTCCGCACACATGGATACGGTTGAACCCGGTCGTGGTATTAAGCCGAGCGTGGATGGGGATAACATCGTGTCGGATGGCACTACTATTCTTGGTGGTGACTGTAAGGCAGGTATCAC
>CAZBMS010000097.1:0-3371 GCA_964493125.1 uncultured Dehalococcoidia bacterium
TGCTATTGTTATCGGTACTGCTGGTACTAAGTGCATATGCATGTGGGAGTTCTGAGCCACTTCCTGATATTGATGCCACAGTGGAAGCAAAATTTGAAGAAAAGCAAGTAGAAGATGCTGCTCTAGAAGCCAGGGCCCAGGCGATGGCCAAGGCTATGGTCGAAGCTACTGTCCAAGCAGTTCCGACTGCCACGCCGACTGCTACTCACACACCTACGCCTACGGCTACCGCTACTCCGACACCGACGCCTACGGCTACGGCCAAGTCAGTACCACCCACACCAACACCCACACAAGTGCCACCCACGCCTATCGCTACACCAACGCCGACTGTCATTCCAACGGCTTCTCCCATGCCTACTGCGGTTTCTACCGTTGAAATTGTTGTAACTGACACTCCTGAATGGTTTCCTGGTGTTTACTTGCCGCGCCACTGTGAGAATCTTGAAAGAGGTTCAGGCCCCCAAAACGAGGCAGGCTTTGTATCTACGACACAGGACGTTGAATGCAAGGCTGATCTCATGATGGACATAATTATGCACGCTGAAGTCATTCGTCAACCGGAATCGTCTGAGGATGTCTATGGTGTAAGCCAGTACCTTCGGATTTTCCGTTTACTAGATCGTACTCCCAATACTGGCCAGTTCGGTCTATGGGGGCAATGGATCGGCGACGATAGAGCCCTTCCGAATGGTCCATTCAACTCGATAGAGGGAGGCCTTTTTATCCATGACAAGATGGGGCGCAGTCGGTTTCCCAAGTACATGGCCTCTGCAGCCACACACCTATATTCTGGCCAGAGCGACACCGGCGGCGGATGGGGCTTCTGGGAGACATGCATTGATTGCTCACTGCTCGGTCGGGTGACTCTTTCCAACAGAGTTATAGTGCCACCCAATCTTATTTCCTTTGATGAAGACCAAGATACTCATGATGAAGAGGGTGGTATTTTTATAGGCACGTCCTGGGTTGCATTACCAATTTTCGGAGGTCTTCCTCGAGTTGACGAACAAGATTGGGGCACCGATGGAGGCAAATTGACGTGGACATTTATCATGGACGCAGCGAATTTTAGCGGACCACTCATTGCCTATGTGCCTGAACATTGGTCGAGACGCCTGGATCGCTGGAACGCTATTAATATACTTGGGTCAGTTTATGATAACGATACCACTGACCCTGTGGCCAATACTCTGTTGGAATTCATCAAAGGAAGAATCTCGGTCGCTGAACTACATAAAGTTATTGCCAACGAACTTTGGTACACAGAGACCCATGATTTTGATTCGTGGTCAAATAAGCGTTTGGAAGAGGGTCCCAATGACTACTGGGTCCGACCAGAACATACTCTAGGCCATTCTGCTGCCCACCCCTATGTACCTACAGGTAATGAGATGGCTGACGTCCCAGTGTTTGCGGAGACCGATACTGACGGCAGAACATTTATAAAAATCTTCCCTCCACTCATACCAACAACATCTGACCGGGAGCCATTTGTCCTTAATGTCCAAACGTTTGACGTGGACATCTACAATCATTTTGTAGATGTATTTACTGGCGATTCTTCCATAGGAATCTCTAATACTTCGTTCGCAGGATTAGGAATTCCGATGCAGGTCGAGAGATGGGGTAAAGAGCCATGGCAAGAGATCAGATACATATCCAAGACATCAGATGATGACAGAGAAAGGCTTGAGATCAACGTGCCGATGATTCCTCGCCAGTTGAATGGCGAAACGGATGTGTTCTTCGTTTGGGGTGATGTAGATCCGGAAAAACGTGGTTGGGGTCACTACTATGAAATCGTCGGAACTAAAGTAGTGCCGGTGAGAGTAGAAGAAGTTCCACCGTCTCTCATCAAATTGGAATATGATTCGCTGCGTCGCACCACATCATTACTACCACACGTCCTCACAAACGAACTGGAAGGAAATCTCCCTCCCGGGTATACGCCAGATTATTCCTGTTGGGTATGTGAGGACCCCTCAAAATGTGATAGCACTCTATATGAGACCGTAACGGATGATGGCAGCCGTATTTCCTACCAGTGGTTCCGTTTCCGTGACCAACCATTATTTAGAGATCTAGCCGTAGAATACCCTGACACATATACCGACAAGTACCTCAACGAACTTCAAGCTATGATAGAAACGATGCATAGAGAGTGGGGGAATTCGCAACAATTTCTAGAACGTCCGTCTAATGTGGGCATACTGCATTTAGCCGAGATCGACCACGGGCTGCTAGTCATTCCGCCAAATGGTAAGGAGTACGGCTGGGTACCAATTGTCACGCAAGTCGAACAACCAGATGGTGACTGGCAGATTCGTGTAGATACATACGATCTGCCAGATGGGCAAGCAGTGACCCGATGAGCTCCTACCCTCCGATCTAGCGTTTGCGGGTCCATTATTGGAGTTATCCGTAGCCATCCACTGCAAATGCCCTGTCATTAACTATCTTATGGTGCATCCATGCACCAGGGATGCACCTTCATTGAATTATCTCTGTCAGAGACAAGAACTCTGTGTTGACTTGCTCAGCTATAATTTCCGATAAGTAATGGTCAGTATTAACTAGAAAACTTTGATGGTGAGAATCCCAGATGACTTCTAGTAGCAATGATAATTCCAAGCATCATTCTGACTGTATGTGCAGGAAATGCCAAACGTCTTTTGCAGACAATCAACCTGTAATGGATAGCCCCTCACAAAAGCAGATAAATCCACAGGGGATTTCAAAACGGATGCCGATGACAGGCCTCATACAGCGTGGCATATTGGCGACGCTTGTTCTGGTCGGACTAGCAGGGATCGGAGTTGCCTCATCCAAATTAATTTTTACAGGTAGCGAAGAGACACTTGCCAATTTGGATCTTGTCCCGACATCTACCTCGTCATCTGTCCTTACATCCACCCCGTTGTCTGTCCTTACATCCACCCCGTTGTCTGTGCCTACTGCTGAATCAGATGATACTGAACTAGCCGATATCGAAGAACTTAAAAAATCGGTTGTCAATATCATGGTTGATACAGGTTATGGGGGTGCGGGTACCATCCTTTCCTCAGATGGCCTTGTACTCACCAATTATCATGTGATATCGGGGTCGTCCCAAATCACCGTTTTTGCATCCGATATAACAGGATCTTACGAATCAGTTCCGGCAAGGTTACTGGGGGCAAATTCTGATTATGATCTGGCTGTGATACAGATCGTTGACAATCAAAACAGGACATACCGAGAACCCAAAATAGGGAGTGTGAACAACTCAAGCATTGGTGATGAAGTGATTGCTATTGGATATCCTTCAGAGACTTTGCGTATTGTTAGTGGTTCGATCACAGGAATCAGTAATGACGGAATCACTGATA
>CAZBMS010000098.1:0-3371 GCA_964493125.1 uncultured Dehalococcoidia bacterium
CTTCGGTCCCTACATTCCCCAGGGCGCCAACTACTGCAAAAGTATATTGCTTCATAATTTCTTAAATCCCTCAGTACTTTTAGTAATCATTGGATTTGAACCAATGACCCTATGTACTCCATGAAAATTGGTGACGGTTGCTAGATGTTAACCAGTGTTGTCCGATGATTGGGTTTATACTTGATACCATCCCCTCGTGTCCACTAGTGTAACTCGGTATTGCATTCAATATTCCTCTAATCAAATCCAAGAAAGAATTTTATAATCTCCTTACCAACAGGTGACTTAAGATCCTTGAAAGAGTGACCATATTCACTAACTGTAAGATGGACTGTTCGTAAATCCGAATCACAATTAGGGAATTCCCACCATTCCAATGCGTCGTATCTGATATCAACCTTGTTCGACTTTGGATCGCACCCGTTGAGTTCGACGAACTTGTTCATGGTTTGGTCAACAGAATAGAACTGTTCGGCAGGCACGTTCCCGCCACCATTGTATGGTACCGGGACATCTTCTGTCCCATGCACTTCCAAAATAGAAATGGGAGATTGATTTGACGGTAATTCCAAGAGATCCTTAAGCAGTAATCCTGCTGTGGGAGCAATAGCTCTGAATAGATTTGTTGAGGTAGCAAGTTTGTAAGTAAAAATGCCTCCACTAGAGTGTCCCGTTGCGAATATCCGGTTGGTATCTATTGAAGCATTTTTTGCTATGAAATCTACTGACGCTTGTGTAAATCCAACATCGTCTGCTTTTGATATACGATGGCCTTCCCAACCATTCCAACCAAACACATGTCCTCTGTTTCCATCAGCGTTATTCATTCCGGCAAGACTCACTGCGATAAATTGAAACTCGTCTACCCATTCCTGAACGTAACTTTTCCCACCAAGATTAGTGAAAGTGTCTTGAGGATCATATGATTCAGGTGCTCTATCGGTATTGAAGGCTCCGTGAAACCCAAGTATTAACGGATAAGAGAGAGTACTATCATAATCGCTCGGTAACACGACATTCATAAAGCGATTTATTCCTTCATGTGACACTACAAGATCTTCATTATATCCAGCTTTTAATGTTTGTGTTGTTTCTGTTTGTGTTGTTTCTGCCTGGATAGGAAGAGATTTTAGCATCAGCATCCCATTCAGATGTTTATTGGGAGTATTGTTTTTTGCATCGGCCCAATCAAAGAAATCAGTGTTATCCGCCTTATGCAGAAAAACCGAATCAAAATTTTCTTTGAGATCTGAAGATGCTTTATTGGTGACCATGTATTGATACATGTCATTTTCAAGTTGATAATCAACTTCTATAGCTGCCAGAAATTTCTTAAATTCTGGCTCAAAGGCACGAAATGCTGAACAAGAATAAAGATAATTTGCTTGGGCAACTTGATTAGCTACCATATTATTCCTCGAATATTCGTATCTCTTTTGGGTTAGGTCAATACGAGCCTTAAGTGCTTCTTCGAGAGTGTCGTGGGATCTAAGCAAATCGTGGTATCGATCTTCGGGTTTGACTTCATTCCATTTCTCTATAGTAAAGTCATCCATCTCATATCCGCCGTTCGGCATATCAGATGCGATGTAGTACTCTGCGAATTCACAGAAATTTTCTAGGTCGGAAAAGCTGCCTTTTGTACAAGGGCCTCCCATATCAATAACTCCTAGTTTCTTTCCTAGTGATTGGCTCCAGGATTCCAATAAGCTGTAGGCATCTTTTCTAGATAATGTGCCTTCAAAGAGAGCTCCTCCAGGTCCACCGTGGCCGCTATACATCAGATGATGATCGGCATTTGGATATTGGTCTGCTAAGTGAGATGCTATATCTATGAAAGCTGATTTCAGAAATTTGCTTTTCTCTTCGCGTTCGCTTGGCATATCAACGTATTTCTTTATGAGAAATTGTTCCCTATATGCAATGCTTTGCTCGTCTGTACGGTCTGGCCGATACCCATAACCTGCATTGTAATAGTTCGGTAGCGCGTAAAGATGAACTGACGATGTTTCTTCCCAAATAGCTACTTCAAGATGTTTGAGAGCGTCACTTTCTTTGACTTGAACGGCAGAGGTCCATCCACCGGTATCGCGAAAAGGCATCCAATCCGGTGTGACCCTGACAACTCTCAAAATTATGTTGGGCATTGTAAGGTCTGGTTTGGGCTGAGGTGTAGGTGTCGGAGGCACCTGAGTTGCTGTAGGTGTCGGAGGTACCTGAGTTGCTGTTGGCGTCGGCGAAACTCGAGTCGGCGTAGGAGTTGTTGGCACCTGAGTTGGCGTGGATGTGGCTGTTGGCGCTGACGCGGGAGTCTGAGTAGTATCTACATCAGAACCACCTGAACAGGAAACGGTCAGCATGAAAGTTGCGGTTACTAAAGCTATATAACGAATCATAAAATCACCTTATCTAAAATTAGTATGCGAAGCCACTACTACAAGTTTTAATAGTTAGGTTCAGTCTGATTAATCGCTTCTATGGCCTGAGTCTTTAAGAGATTACCCAGCTCCACCCAGATAAGATCAGGTGTGTCCCCTAATAGATCAGGGTCTTCTGTGTACCGAGTCCATTGATCGTTTTCCGGTATTCCCAAAGCTTCACGCATGCTATCACGACTCTGCATCCAATCCGACGCGGGATGGTGTATTGCAGAAAGCGCCATTAAATCCCACTCACTCAACCATTGGGTTTGGGCACGACCATAACCCATGCTGCAATTTTCTAGGTTCCAATGGAAAAGGCCCAGAGCATGCCCTAGTTCGTGCGTTAAGGTATGCCGATTAATACGTTGATCCGATAGTCTGACCCAGATTGAACCAGATCCCCTGAACATTAGTGGACCGGATAGAGACCCTGAGGGGCGACCAGTTCCTTTGCAGTTTTTATCGTCGCGGGTCATTAGTTCTGTGCAATCAACGAAATGTATCGGTAATGTGACATCATCAAGAGAATTAGCATAACCAATATCTAAGTCCGGTGCGATAACAGCCAGTATTTCCAGAAGGTCTCGTACGGTTTCATAATCCTCAGGAGCTACATCCCCGTAGAAACCTATTCTAATGGGCTTCTCTAATTTGCGGACCGCCATTGTCTCCCAATTGCCATTCCAGTCTCCCATCGAAGTTGCAAGGAATACAGACTGAGCATTAGGTTTTGGAATATTAGCAAGGTAATCAGCGTATCTTTGTAAATTTGGTTGGGCATTATCCGGGAGAGATAACAGGGGGCTTGGATAGTAGTCAGCACTCCTTGTAAAAGCTTCATGTAACTCCTGCTGGCAATTGCGTCCATCTATGGTCGAAGCAGTCAGGACAACCTTGAGATCCATTCGGTATGCAGTTTTTGCTTTAGGTATTGCTACTTGTTGTTCA
>CAZBMS010000099.1:0-3344 GCA_964493125.1 uncultured Dehalococcoidia bacterium
AAAATGAGCACTCCTGCGGCAGCGGACCCACGGCAGGCTTCCACAAACAGGATGATGTTGTGGATGATGCCTGTTATGTTTGGATTCTTCACCCTTTCGCTTCCGTCGGGTTTGCCGCTTTACTGGCTTTCGTCGAACATAATAGGCGTGGTCATTCAATATTTTGTTACTGGATGGGGTGGCTTGGTGCCATCCCGGAAAGCACCTAGCGCATCAGAGCCAAGTCCCGTATTAGAGGCTGTGACTGATGATTCCCAGGTGCCATTCGTAGAGGAGGCTACTGAAGATGGAGAAAGACAGTATTCAGATCAGCGCGGCGACAGTAGAGGAGGCTCTAGAGCTCGCACTAAGGGAGCTAGACGCCGATCGAGAGGAGGTCGCCGTAGAGGTCGTTAGTCAAGGACGACCAGGTTTTTTTGGTATAGGAGGAGAGCAGGCTAGGGTCAGTGTTACTAGATTGGCATCTGCTCAAGGATTGGCATCCATAGCGCTGGGCGCTATCAATTCGCTAATCTTAAAAATGGGTGTATCTGTTCTTGCTACCATAAAATCTTCCGGAAATGAAGAGGAAGGTCCAGTTATAGACGTGCAGGGTGAAGACTCTGCACTACTTATTGGTAAGCGTGGCGAGACACTGCAGGCTTTTCAGTACTTGGTCAACCTTGGTTTAAACAAAGCTGTGCAATCTCATCCTGTAGTGGTTATCGATGTTGAGAAATATAAAGAGAGAAGAGCCAAATCGCTTGAGGCGCTGGCTTCTAGGGTTGCCGATAGGGTAAAGAAGTCAGGCAAGCCAATTACTTTAGAGCCCATGTCTCCGGCCGAACGCCGCCTTATACACATGGCGCTTTCGGATCATCCTTCAGTAACAACGGAGAGCGTAGGTCATGGCACACAGCGTCAAGTTTCAGTAATGCTAAGACACGACGGAAGCTAAATTCGCTATTACGCCGAAAGAGTATCTCTAACTGTGTATATTCCCTGCCGCATTGCTATGCCTCTTGGGCGTGTTGCCATGGGTCGCATCTCAGGCTCAGGCTCTACTTTTAGAGATACAAAAACAGGACCTTCCGCATACATGACTTCGGACGCCTTGATTGAGAATTCTTCCAAGTCATCAAACTCGTAAGTTGATGCATAACCCGCGGCCTTGGCCATTCCTGTGAAAGAGGTTTTGCCAGCGTTTGGAACGGGTTGTCCGCCAGTACCAGCGTATATGCCATTTTCTATAACCATGTGGCAGAGGTTTTTAGGAGACTTCCCTGCGATGGTTACCAAAGACCCTAAGTTCATCAGCAGGCTTCCGTCCCCATCCAGTACCACAACTCGGCGATCGGGCCGAGCAAGAGCGATGCCGAGTGCTAGGGAAGACCCTTTTCCCATTGACCCAACGAAAGGTATGTAAAGATCTAGATTTGGCTCCAGAGACTCCCATGGTACGCGACCTTCTTGGCATACTACCAAGATGGAATCTTCTTGCAAGGCCTCTATTGTCTGGAATGCTTCAATAAGTTTCATTTGTGCCTCCCTAATTGATTACGCAGGTTTGTCAGTACTCAAAACAGGGCGATTAAATCCATGAAACTCATCCCCTACTAAGACGGCTACGGGTCGATTGGTGGCGTCTGCTTCCTCGAAAGCGGTGGTTATACGGTCAGCATCAGCATCGCCCTCTACAAGGTAGTAGTTAATTCCCCAGGCGTCTAATATAGGTTCTGTGAACTTTGCGGCAGAGTCGGTAGTGACTCCGTGTCGCGTCCATCCACGATAGCCTACCATAAGTACTACTGGCAGGTTGATGTCAAGCGCGATACCTCTTATTGAGTCTCCTGATTCGAACATGCCAGTATTTTGAATTAGGCAAATTGGTCTTTTACCTCCGATGAATAGCCCCGCCGCTATTGCCATAGTCTCACCTTCTCTGGTGACAGGTACAAGGTCAATATCAGACTCTTTTTCCATAGCAAGGTACATCCAGTTTGTTTCGCTATCAGGAAGCCAAACAACATGAGTGACGCCATTTTTCTTGAACTGCTTAATAACAGCATCTGGGCTCAATAGGGCTTGTTCGTTAGTCATTGGTTGTCTCCTATGGTAGGGATCTCTGGTTCTTATATCTCGAGTGACAGCATTATAGAAATAGGGTAAATAGGAATCAAGGTGCAAGAAGCATCTATCTAAGGGATTTACAAAATAACTGAAATTATTAGGCGCCACTCTTGACTGCAGAGTTGCTAGGTTGATATATTAGGACGTCAGGTTTAATAAGGAGTCAGCTTTTTGGCAAAACTCATCACCTGAAAGCGGAATTAACCCAGATTTAACTAAGGCGGCGACCTGGTTTTAGCTGGGTGCCGCCTTTTTGCACATTAACAATAGAATAAGAATCAATAGAGAAAGGTTCTGTCCGGGTCTTTATGTGGATCAAGCTACTAAGGGCTCGCGGTGGATGCCTTGGCGCTAAGGGCCGAAGAAGGGCGTAGCAAGGCTGCGATAAGCCTCGGTGAGCCGTCTAGCTGGCTTAGCCGGGGATTCCCGAATGGGGGAACCCCTTCGATATAACATCGGAGACTTCTAGCTGAACCCTTAGGCTAGAAGAGGTAAGTGGGGGAACTGAAACATCTAAGTACCCCGAGGAAAATAAATCAAAAGAGATTCCCGGAGTAGTGGCGAACGAAATGGGAACGGCCCAAACCTGTAAGGCCTCACGGCCTGGGAGCTCATGTCTTACAGGGGTTGTAAGATCGTCTAGAGGAGTCCCAGCATCCTCAAAGGAGTAAGAAACTCGATATCTAGCCGAAAATCCATGGAACGGGATTGCCATAGTGGGTGAGAGCCCCGTAGGCGAAAGGTTGAGAGCTCCTGATGTAATCTTGAGTACCGCGGGACACGAGAAATCCTGCGGGAACCTGGGGGGACCACCCTCCAAGGCTAAATACCCTTAGCGACCGATAGCGAACAAGTACCGTGAGGGAAAGGTGAAAAGAACCCCGGAAGGGGAGTGAAATAGAACATGAAACCATACGCTTACAAGCAATCGGAGGTTTCTTATGAAACTGACGGTGTGCCTATTGAAGAATGTGCCGGCGACTTAATTTAAGCAGCAAGGTTAAGTTTTATACGGAGCCGTAGCGAAAGCGAGTCTGAATAGGGCGTTTAGTTGCTTGGATTAGACCCGAAACCCAGTGATCTATCCATGAGCAGGGTGAAGCGTAAGTAACATTACGTGGAGGCCCGAACCAGTAAGTGTTGAAAAACTTTTGGATGACTTGTGGATAGCGGTGAAATTCCAATCGAACTTGGTGATAGCTGGTTCTCCCCGAAATAGCTTTAGGGCTAGCGTG
>CAZBMS010000100.1:0-3305 GCA_964493125.1 uncultured Dehalococcoidia bacterium
CGAGAGTTAAAGAAATGAGGACAGAAATCCGCAAGAAACTTCAAAAATAGAAACCTCTCCAATTTTCCCATCACAGTCTAAACTTATATTTTGGCAAGAATGTTGTACTTGGCGGATCGAATTTCGGACAAATAGAACGGCTTCGTAGTATTAAGAATGCCAGAGTAAATTCATAAAAGGGATATTTCTGCACCTTAGCGCGTGCTGAAAGATGCTTAATGACAGAGAAATTAACGTAACAGGCAAGGGTTTATGTCAAGCCGTTATAGCATACTTATGATTTAAATTATCACTCGACTGGTCCATGAACTAGGGATATTTAAGATACCACTTTCTAAATTCATAACTGACTTTTGACCACAGTAAGACAAATTTTTAATCAATTCATCACGCAGAATTTCTAAAACTTGATGTACCCCATTTGACCCGTTGACTGTGAGGCCCCAGTAAAAAGGCCGTCCAATTGCAACTGCTCTAGCACCTAAAGCTAAAGCTTTAAGTACGTCTGAACCTCTTCGGATGCCAGAATCCAGATATATTTCAGCTTTGCCGTTCACCGTTTCATTGACTTCAATCAGGCTTTCAATAGAACTTAAAGTCGAATCAATTTGCCTTCCTCCATGGTTGGAAACGAAAATGGCGTCTACTCCGTATTCCACACATATTTTGGCATCCTCAGAAGTCCTAATTCCTTTCAATATTAGCGGCAGATCGGTAAAGTTTCGTATCCAAGAAAGATCTTCCCATGTAAAGGCTGGACGATCTAATTTTATCCAATCGGGCGTTTCTTCAAACACATTGTTGTCTGGAATATCGTTAAAATTACCTCCCTTAAATGGTGGAGTGAACCTGTTACGTACATCTCTTTCCTTCGGACTAGCTATAGGTGTGTCTATTGTTATACAGATTCCCAAGTAGCCTAGGTCTTCAGCTCTTCGTACTAAGTTTTTGGTAATCTTTTTTTTCCCTATGATACAGCTGAAACCACTTAGGAAGCATGGGTACTGAGGCAATATCCTCTATTGGATAGTCACTGAGAGTCGAGACAATCATTAGTGTATTTGACTCCTGTGCACCTTGGGCTGTTGCCAATTCACCATCAGGATGAACCATACAGTGCCCTGCTGCTGGTGCGATAATCACAGGAAAACTGATTGGAGTGCCAAGGACGGTTGTAGATATATCCACATTGCCTACGTCCCTCATAAAACGAGGTCTCAAGACTATTTCATCAAAAGCAGACCGGTTACGTCGGGGTGTTGTCTCGTCAAATGATCCTGCATCAATAAAATCCCATATATTCTTGGGTAATTTCTTCTTTGCTAAATCCTCAAAATCACCAAGACTTACAAGATTTTCAGTCGATATATACACCTATTAATTTCTCAAACCCAACAGGCAGGCACTATAAACAATCCCAGTATCAAAATCAAACTCCCTACCTATGACAGACCTTTGAAATAAAAAGGCCTCCTCGTTGACAGCCATGCCATCTTAACCGCTTTGGTTATACTTAGGGAGAAGAAGTAGGCTCATACTCAGAGGGAGATGCAACCAATGATCGGTAAGATTCACCGTGTTAAATTACGTAAGGTATGGAAGCACTAGGCTCTCGATTTCACAACATGGCTCGAAGAGAACATTGATGTTCTAAACAACGCGCTCTACTTAACCCTTATGAGCGCCGATAATGAGCACGCTGCCGGTGATTTCAATGTCGCGGCCGGCAGCGGAGAGGACGACTCCGGATGACTCACTCTGTTAGAATTCATCGAAAATCCTTGGAGGTGTCACTCATATGAGCGAAATATTCGGACCGAGCCGGCGCGTGAAAGTGAAAGGCGCGTACAATGTGCGCGACGTCGGCGCATATACCACTAAAGACGGACGGCGCACGCGCTGGAAAACATTTCTTCGTGCCGATAGCCTCTATAGACTCTCTCCCGACTCTCAAGCTGCCCTGATCGAGTATGGAGTTCGCACCGTCATCGACCTGCGAACGAACCTCGAGCTTCAAGAGGAACCCAACCCGTACGCGGACTCTCCTCTGGTACATTACCACCATCTCAACATGGATGACGACGTTCCGCCTTCCAAGACACCAGACTACAAGGCGACGAGAGACCCTTTGCTGGTCGAGATGATGGCCGAGTTAGCCGACGCCCCTGCCAGCAACCCAGCGGCCCGTCGCGTCCAGGCCGCAACACTGGGACGTCTAGAATCCTACGGCAGCAGACTGGACCGTCGCCGCCCTAAAATCCGCGACATCATGGCCACTATGGCGGCTCCTAGTGGGCTCCCGGCTCTGGTGCACTGCGCGGCCGGCACCGACAGGACGGGGATCATTAGCGCCCTGGTTTTGGGGATCGCCCGCGTGCCGGCAAAGACCATCGCGGCGGACTACGCACTGAGCGCAATAGGACTCCTCGAGAGAGATATGGCTGACAAGACGCCCCGTGATATCATGGAGGGCGATCACACCTGGCAGCGCTATCAGCAGGTTTTATCTCCCTCCCAAGGCATGGCGAAGGTACTGGAATACCTGGACAGGCGCTATGGTGGCATCGAGGCATACGTGCGCGGTATCGGACTTACCAGCGACCAGATCGAGAGTCTGCGCCGGGCCATGCTGGAATCTCCGCTAGCCAGTACAATTGGATAGGATCGTCAGTTAGCCTGACATATATTCTGCACAATGATTTCTGCTATCAAACATACAGGACTATTGTTACTCGGATTCTCGATCCTTGTTGGAGTGGCTTGCAGTGATAGCCAGCCATTACCTGATATTGATGCTAGTGTGAAGACTAGGGTACAGGAACAACGAGATATAAACGAAGCGTCAACACCAGTTCCATCACAACATTCGTCTACCACTACCCATGCACCAGGCATAGAATTGGTTAATTACTCTAGTTATCCAACAGAAGATATTAAAGAGTGGATAGCTTTAGCAGAATCAAAGATGAAAAGTCGCAAATCGAGGATATTCGTATTTATATACCCTGTTGGAAAATTACAAGAGCCTGAAATAAGAATTCGCTCTGATTATGCTGATCGTGTGTTTCGAGAACATGAAGTTTTGTTATCTGAAGATGAAATAGAAACTATACTGGGTGAAATAGAGATGTGGCTTCAAGGAGACTCTTGTATCCATGAGAAAAGTGAAGCCATAGCCCTATCTGATTATAGGACATGGCTTGAAAAGGGAGCAGATGCATCTACCATGCATGGTTTATGTGAAACAACACGTGTTGTCATTATGGCCATAACTGAAACGATGCGGGATCATGAACCACTAGAAA
>CAZBMS010000101.1:0-3269 GCA_964493125.1 uncultured Dehalococcoidia bacterium
TGCTCGACCTATGGAAGATGCGGCTCGAATAGCATTCTACGACTTGATAAATTGGCTTTCAGAAGAGTATGGATTTGATCGCATGTCTGTTTATCAACTGTGCTCACACGTTGCCAGAGTACGCGTAGCTAATATGGTTGATACCCTTTACTCAATCGTAGCCAAATTTCCTAAACGTTATTTGCTTAAGAGCTAGAAAGATTCGATCAACAACCTTCAACCATATTTCGCTTTGACTGTGATCTATACAACCAATCGCGACATTGAGTCGTGTCACACGATTAGCATCGCATCACCAAAACTGTAAAACCGATACCTTAATCTGATAGCTTCATCGTACGACTTAGTGATGTAATTACTACCCGCAAATGCTGAAACCAGCATGAGTAATGTAGAACGAGGCAAATGAAAGTTGGTGATCATGGCATCTACTACGCGGAAAGTGTGACCCGGGAGAATAAATAGATCAGCCCAACCAGATCCAGGGGCAACTACATTACTACCTTTAACATCCATAAGAGCGGCTTGCTCCAGTGTCCTGACACTTGTAGTGCCTACTGCTACAATTCTCCTACCCTCCTTAATCGCCCGATTTATGGCTATTGCCGTCTCATCGCCTATCTCCCAATATTCACTATGTATTTTGTGATCTCGAGGATCGTCTTCATCCACAGGCCTGAACGTATCTAACCCAACATGCAAAGTGACGAACGCCAAGCCAACCCCAAAAGCTTGAAGTTGCTCTAATAAGTGTGCAGTGAAATGAAGGCCAGCAGTCGGAGCCGCCGCACTACCCAGGTTCTTAGCATAAATTGTCTGGTAGCGCTCTGCGTCGTTCAAAGTTTCATGAATGTATGGGGGCAAAGGAATTTTACCGACAATTTCTATCAATGTTTCATCGTTGAATTCTATTAATCGCATACCACGATCTGCAGATTCTAAAACTAATCCTTCCAGCCCCTCTGGGAAAACTATACGAGCCCCGTTGACAATTTTTCGACTCGGTTTCCCAAGGCACCACCAACGACCTGGTTCCTGGCTACGCAACAAGAGAAGTTCTACATCTCTTTTAGAGCTTGGCAGCACACCAATAAGACGAGCCCTAATTACCCGACTGTCGTTAAAGACTAGTAAATCACCTGGTTTTAACAGAGATGGAACTGCTCTAAAACTTGAGTGGCTTATACCACCATTACTACGATCAAGTACTAACAAACGTGACTCATCTCGAGATTCCAAAGGTGATTGTGCAATCAGTTCTTTGGGAAGGGAATAATCAAAGTCTTTTGTATGCAAATCGTCCTCATATCTATCAGGCTATGCACCCTATATTCCAAGGTCTATAACTGCCTAATTTCTGGGCAGAAACCTAGTACCCTATTTAACTGTGCGGGGATTCATATCTCAATCGACACCAGATTTCGCTGCAGCAACTGTATTCACAAGAAGCATAGCTATGGTCATAGGCCCAACACCACCAGGCACAGGAGTGATTGCACTAGCCACTTCGGAAACATCCGAAAATTCGACATCACCCACAAGCCTGTAGCCTCGCTTTTTACTAGCATCATCTATACGATTAATGCCCACATCTATAACCACCGCCCCTTCTTTCACCATATCGCCTTTGATTGCTCCTGGACTACCTATAGCAGCTACCAATATATCGGCCTGTTTGGTGAAATGCCCCAGATCTATAGTGTTGCTATGGCATAGGGTAACCGTCGCATTACTCCCAAGATCTTTTTGGGAAAGGAGCACACTCAAAGGTTTGCCAACAATATTGCTCCGTCCGCAAACTACCACATGTTTACCTGCCGGATCATTACCAGTTCTAACAAGCATCTGCTGAACTCCGTATGGAGTCGCCGCTATAAACCTTGGAGTGCCTGCCGCGAGTAAGCCAACATTGTAGGGGTGAAGACCATCAACATCCTTCGCGGGGTCCAAATTATCAATTACACTTGATTCATTTATGTGAGAAGGAAAGGGTAGTTGAGTTAATATCCCATGATATAAGTCATTCTCATTCAAAGAAATTATCATTTCAACTACCTGTTCTTCGCTCGCGTTGGCGGGGAGATGAAAAGTGCGTGTATTTATACCTACTTCTTCGCAGGCAATCTCTTTATTCTTAACATATATTGCTGATGCGGGATCATCCCCAATCAATACCACTGCTAATCCTGGAGTTAAACCGTGGGATTCTTTAAGACATTCGATCTCGGTTTTAACTTCACTCCTAATTTCTTGGGCGATCTCTTTACCGTTAATTAAGGAAGCTGCCACTAGACCCTCTCAATTCAATCTCTGAGTATTTGATCATAGATTAACCTAATACGGCCTGTTAAACCATAGCGCAATAGATGAAATCCAAATTAATGTGTCCCCACAAATATCTACAAAACTTTACGATACGTTTTGTGGTGATATTCTGTGGCGATAAATAATATAATCGATCTGTGAACACGGTCGGCATAGACATAATTGAGATAGATCGGGTGGCTTCTGTGGTGGATCGTTGGGGTAATCGCTTTCTTAATCGTATCTACACTAAAAATGAGCTCGATTACTGCAGAGGTCGCTTTCCACAACTTGCAGCCCGTTTTGCAGCTAAGGAAGCTGTCATGAAAGCGCTTGGCACTGGAGTGCGTGGAGTAGGTTGGCGAGATATCGAAGTGGTACGTCAAAGAGGAGGTCGCCCTAGAGTGGAACTACATGGGCGTGCTGCAAAGGTGGCAATAAAAACTAAAGTCATCCATATAGCTTTGAGCATATCCCACGCCAAGAAGTACGCGGTCGCATCCGTATCTATTGATTCAGAGAATCCTCTATGAAAATAGTGACTTCTAAACAGATGGCCGACCTGGAAAACATGTCAGAGGCATCTGGGATTTCCAAAGACCAACTGATGGAGAACGCTGGGCACAAGATAGCCGAGAAAGCGATAAAGGTATTATTAGAACCTAAAGAATCACTAGTTCTTATATTGGTCGGCCCCGGGAACAATGGAGGAGACGGTCTTGTTGCGGCCTCTCATCTTAAGAACGTCGGCGTTAAAATAACCGTCTATGTGTGCCTAGGCAGAAAAATTCCCGATCAGAAGATAGAATCCTTGAAAGAGCTTGACGTGGATGTAATTTACGCCTCTAAAGATACGAATCTGGCAACCCTCAAAAAAGTCATTGGAAAGTCACATTTAGTTATTGACGCCATCTTGGGAACTGGTAAAAGCAGACCAATCAAAGGGCAGCTACAACGGATACTAG
>CAZBMS010000102.1:0-3192 GCA_964493125.1 uncultured Dehalococcoidia bacterium
TGGCGAACATCTGCTGGATGGCTTGGTAGATAGTTTCTCTTTGAAGGCTTCTGCAAGGAATCTTCGATTAGTGAGATGCAGTTATTCACCGAAATGGGTTTGTCTGAGCCCAGATTAATCACCTGATAGCCTAGTTTTTTCAGGGATAGGATGGTTCCTTGGGCAATGTCAGAAACGTATGTGAAATCTCGTGTCTGCTCTCCATCACCAAAAAGAGTTATCGGGATTCCTTCAGCAATCCACTTTATAAACTTGAATATTGCCATGTCAGGTCTTCCTGCAGGGCCATATACGGTAAAGTACCGCGGAATTGTAATGTCGATATCATATAGATGGTGGTATGTGTAGCATATAGCTTCGGCGGCTTTCTTAGATGCAGCGTAAGGAGAAAGAGGGCAATTCGTGTCATTAGTCTCTTGGAATGGCTGTTGTGTTCCGTCACCGTACAAGCTTGAAGTTGAAGCAAGGATAAATTTCTTGACGTTGAATGTTCTGCACATTTCAAGGAGGTTGATCGTGCCAGTTACATTAGTTTCATAATACTCTAGTGGCTCTGTAAGCGATTGACGAACCCCTGCTTTGGCGGCGAGGTTTATTACCGCATCTAGATCGTCGGTAAATATACTCTTGAGCCTATGTGAATCGCGTACATCTGCGATATGAAAGTCAAATGTAAGGTGGTTTTTAAGTCGATTTACTCGCCAGTTTTTTAAACGTTCGTCATAAGAACTATTTAGGTTGTCAATTCCGATCACTGCGTGTCCCTGATCTAATAATGCTTGTGTAACATGAGATCCTATTAAACCAGCGCATCCTGTGACTATATATCTGCTCATCTAGATTTGTTCTCACTTTCTGATACTAAGTCTACTGAAGTGGTTGTACCCTGTCTTGTTTAGCTTTCATTGTAATGATCTGAGACTAAACTTCTACTTAGACTGCATTAAACGATGTGGGAGTTTTTGAGATAATGCAGAAGCTCCAGTCGTGTATTATCCTTGTAGCATTTGTGAAGAGGCGTTTTCTATTGGACTCTGGTATTTCATTACCGTTTATCTCTAGTTTGATTGTCCATGTTCTTAGATAATCTTTGAGGTCGATAGGTATCATTATATTTGGTTCATAATCTATAAATGATGCTATAAACCCCTTGCCAGACACCAACTCGGCTACCGTTTTCTGCGAATGTACATTCCATCCTGGCTCTTGGTTGGTTTCACCGCTCCTTTTTACTCGCATTAGCACATCGTAGGGCAGGGGATTAAATATGCCATATAGGATTGCGCATCCATTGGGAGCGAGAGCTTCTAGTATTCTCTCTATACAGGTTATATCATCAAATATGCTATGGACTCCTAGCATAGTTATAACGTCGAACTGCGTATTGTTAATTTTGGCTAAACTAATCTGAGGGTCAGTTATGTCAGATACTGTAAATGTGCCTGTTGGGAGTCGCTTTTTAGCCTCATTTATTAATTCAGGTATTACGTCAGTGCCATAAAATGCGAACTCTATATCAGTTAAAACGCTTGATGCGTATCGCAAAAAATCCCCTGCAGCACATCCTATATCCAATAGTCGTAATCCTGAATCACTACAGGGATACAAGGTTTGTATTATAGATATTGTCTCTTTGAAATATTCCTTTGGAATGGAGAATTGGTCTTCTGTAACATACAACAAGTTATGAGTTCTTTCTGAATTACCAAAATGCATAGACATACCATCCCGATAGCCACGTTTGTTGCTTAATTGATTCTAGATCAAAGTCAGTATATTACCCTGAGTTAGAGTAGGCTATATGTGATGTGTTTATTTTAGAGTGAATCGATGTTGGTGTAGAGCTAATATGATACAAAACATTTTCATCGTAGAATTTTCCCCTGAGCATGTCTCTTCACAGTCAGTATGGGATATAATGTCTGAATCCTTACTGGAGGATACAGTATGCAAAATAGTGAATTAAGGCTTACCGAACTATCACATTGCGCTGGTTGAGCCGCTAAACTAAGCTTGGAAGATCTGGTCGAGATCTTAAAGAATGTGCCAGTTTTGCACCATCCTAATCTGTTGGTTGGCACTGAAACTGGGGATGACGCCGCTGTCTATAAAATCAACGATGAAACTGCCCTTATTTTGACTGTGGACTTCTTTCCACCCATAACAGATGACCCTTTTGAATATGGTGAAATAGCAGCTGCTAACTCGCTAAGCGATATTTATGCGATGGGAGGGAAGCCGCTCGTAGCACTAAATATTGTAGGTTTTCCTGCTAGTTTGGATAAGAGTATCCTTGGGGAAATGCTAAGAGGTGGCTATTCAAAGGCTAATGAAGCCGATTGTTTGATAGCTGGAGGTCATACGGTAGATGATCCCGAACCAAAATATGGGTTATCAGTAGTGGGAATTGTCGAACCTGGGAAGCAGGTTAGTAATGCTGGAGCCAAGCCAGGCGATGTGCTAATTCTAACTAAGCCTTTAGGTACTGGAATAATCACCACGGCAGGCAAACAAGGTAAAGTGGCTGATGATGTTATGCAAGGTGCTGTAAAAACTATGGCTACTCTCAATAAAAGTGCTTCTGTCGCTATGATGAAAGTCGGAGTGAATTCTGCTACAGACATAACTGGTTTTGGGCTAATGGGGCATTTGCAGTCCATGGTAAAAGGTAGCAAAGTAACAGCAGAGGTTAGTTTAAACGCTGTTCCAGTACTTCCGGGCGCTTGGGATTTGTTAGATGCTGGAATAGCTCCTGGCGGAACCCACCGCAATCTACAAAGCGTAAGCGGGACTGTCGTATGGGAAAACTCCCTAAAAGAGAGAGAGCAATTACTTCTATGTGATGCGCAAACATCTGGAGGGTTGTTGATCTCGGTTCCTGCAGATAGAAAAAATGAGTTAATGTCTGAACTTATAAATGAAGGTGTTTTTGGCGCTTCGGAAATAGGGAAGGTCACCGAATCGTCAGATGGCGTCATAAAAGCGGTTCAGTGACATTAGATAAGTGCATTATTCAATTAGAATCCGAATTTATAAACGGAATGGAGGTAACAGTGACACCTGAATATGGCTTAAAACGTCCTGGACAAGTGAAAAATGCTCCTGATCAAGGATATGGAGACAGAGTTCCTCCAGGGCAATTTCTCAGTGACAAATTTCCTGTGTTAACTCATGGCTCAGCGCCAGATATAG
>CAZBMS010000103.1:0-3170 GCA_964493125.1 uncultured Dehalococcoidia bacterium
CTACGCGGTCTCATAGTGTTAAGAGTTATGCGAATATAGCACAAATTCTCGATGTGCCCAATCTAATACAGAGTCAATTAGGTTCATACGATTGGTTTAAGAGTGAGGGTCTTGAAGAGGTTCTTAAAGAAGTATCTCCAATCGTTGATTACACGGCTAAGAAATATGAATTGCATTTTTTAAACCATGAGTTTAGAGAGCCAAAATATAGTCCTGAGGAATGTAAAGAAAGGGAGATAACTTTCTCTAGACCGCTTTACGTAACAACTCGCCTACAGATGAAAGAAACAGGTGAGATAAAACAGCAAGATATCTTTATGGGTGATATCCCGATGATGACCGATAATGGGACATTTATCATAAATGGGGCCGAGCGGGTTGTCGTAAGCCAATTAGTGCGATCACCAGGAGTCTATTTTGTCTATGAGAAAAATCTAGTCACTAATAGGAATCTCTGTTTTGCGAAACTTATACCATCACGGGGTGCGTGGTTAGAATTTGAGACGAGTAGCAAAGATATTCTTTCGGTTAAAGTTGATAGAAAGAGGAAAGTGTCTGCAACTTCCTTTTTAAGGGCGCTAGGAATTGCATCTGATGACGAGATAATGGGGTTGTTCACCGATGTCGATCTGGATGAGAACCATAAATATATTGAATCGACTCTTGATAAAGATCCTGTGCCTGAAGATCGAGAATTAAATTTTAGAAGTGACGATTTGATGGCGGTGTGGCAGTGGTTGAAGCCAGATCAGGAGTATGATGTCGATTTGGCAAAGAAAATTGCGTATTCGCAGGTTGAATTTTATAGGAGATTGCGACCAGGTGAACCTCCTACATTAGAGAATGCTCGGACCCTGATACAGACTTTGTTTTTTGACGGTCGTAGATATGATCTAGGGAAAGTTGGACGGTATAAACTGAATCGAAGATTGGCTCTTGAGGAAAACACCGAACAGAGAACTTTGACCATTGCTGACATTATCGCTGTGGTACGCACGATGATTACAGTGAATAGAGGCGTTGGGAACACTGATGATATAGATCATCTCGGCAATCGCAGAGTGAGAGGTGTTGGTGAGTTAGTTCAAAATCAGGTCAGGGTCGGGCTACTCCGTATGGAGCGTATGGTTAAAGAAAAGATGACGCTAGTGGATCCTGAAGCTGCAGCTCCGCAAGGTCTAGTGAATATTCGACCGGTGGTGGCTTCGGTAAGAGAATTCTTTGGTGGCTCACAACTTTCTCAGTTTATGGACCAGACCAACCCGCTAGCCGAACTGACACACAAGCGAAGGCTTTCAGCTTTGGGACCAGGAGGACTCTCAAGAGAAAGAGCTGGATTCGAAGTTAGAGATGTTCATTTTTCCCATTATGGCCGGATATGTCCGATAGAAACTCCAGAAGGTCCGAATATCGGGCTGTTGAGCTCCTTGGCTTCCTATGCAAGGACGAATGCTTACGGGTTTATTGAATCTCCTTACAGGCAAGTACTGAAAGAATTACCGGCTAGTTCGGATGACCTTTTGGGTCGTACAGTGTCAGAGACAGTACTGGATAAAAGTGGCAAAACCATAGTGGCGAAAGGAAAAGCGATAACTAAGCCCAGGCTTGCCATGATCCAAGACCTACCTGAAGGCGCGATGATACAAGTGCGACCATTCGTGCCTAGTGGAGACGGTGAGGTTATATATCTATCTGCTGATCAAGAGGAACGATACCGAGTTGCGCAGGCTAACTCCAAGTTGGATAAGTTAAACCAATTTGTAGATGACAAGGTGGAGGTTCGGGAAGGGGAGAATTATATCGAAGAGCCGCCAGATACGGTTGATCTTATGGACGTGTCACCCATGCAGATTGTGAGTATATCTGCAGCTTTGATCCCATTTCTTGAGCATGATGACGCTAACCGTGCGCTAATGGGTAGTAATATGCAGCGGCAAGCGGTCCCTCTACTGCGTCCCGAGCTGCCTCGAGTTGGAACAGGGATCGAATCAAGAGTTGCTAAAGACAGTGGGCAGGTCATATTAGCTGGTGCAGATGGTGTGATTACGTCTGTAGATGGTAAAGATATCGTAGTAACGGATTCGAGTGGCAATCCCCATCATCATAAGTTGGTTAAGTTCTCAAGGACTAACCAAGGTACTTGTTTCGATCAGAGATCTATTGTTCAAGCAGGTGATGTCGTTGCGAAAGGCGAAACCCTTGCAGATAGTTCTTCAACCGATCTGGGGGATCTAGCACTAGGGCAAAATGTCACGGTAGCGTTTATGTCCTGGGAAGGGTACAACTATGAGGATGCTATTATACTGAGTGAGCGATTAGTGAAAGATGACTTCTTTACCTCTATACACATAGAGAAGCATGAAATGGAAGCCAGAGAAACCAAACTAGGGGCAGAGGAGATAACTAGGGATATACCCAATGTTGGTGAAGCTAGCCTTAGAGATTTAGATGAGAGAGGGATTATTCGAGTCGGTGCGGATGTTAGCCCTGGCGATATTTTGGTGGGCAAAGTTACACCTAAAGGTGAGACGGAACTCACCGCCGAGGAGAAGCTGTTAAGAGCAATTTTTGGGGAAAAGTCACGGGATGTTAAAGATACGTCACTACGTGTGCCGCATGGAGAAAGAGGGAAAGTAATTGACGTCAAGATACTCAACCGAGAGAATCGCGATGATCTCCCTCCTGGAGTAAATGAAGCGGTGAGGGTGTGGATAGCCCAGACGCGGAAGATATCAGTCGGAGATAAGATGGCGGGAAGGCACGGCAATAAGGGTGTTGTTTCTCGGATTCTGCCGGTTGAGGATATGCCGTATCTGACTGATGGAACTCCAGTGGACATTATTTTGAATCCTATTGGTGTGCCGTCACGTATGAATCTGGGCCAGGTGCTTGAGACGCATTTGGGTTTTGGAGCTAAGGGGCTTGACTTCAATGCGGCCACTCCAGTGTTTGACGGTGCCACTGACGACTCAATAGAAGATGCTTTAGCGAGACTGTGGTTTGCTGAACAAGCCGATGCTGTCGATCATAATCGATATGGCGCTAGCGCTGGGATAGATGAAGGCAAAGTAATGGAATGGCTCGAGGCTCGAGGCTACGATAGTGAGAGATTGTTTGATGAATCTATTAATGGTGAAGCGAGATACGCTTCACTCAAGTTGTGGCTCGAG
>CAZBMS010000104.1:0-3125 GCA_964493125.1 uncultured Dehalococcoidia bacterium
AGACAATTCCGTAAACTTTTATTAAGAACCATACTATCCCAGGCAATACAGGACCAAGCCAACCACCTAGGAAGAATATAGTTATCATGGTTGCTATTGCAAAAGTGTTGATGTATTCAGCTAAAAAGAAAACTGACCAGTGCGCCCCACTGTACTCCACAAACGGCCCACCAGATATCTCGGACTCGGCATGATATATATCGAAAGGTGTTCTACCCACTTCCGCCAGGCCGGAAATGAAAAATATGACCAATCCCAGAGGTAATATCAAACCGTATATCAATGGGTTTTGATCGGCCACAATGACTCTCAGATCTAGCGACTGAGACAACATTCCGACCGCGACGACAACCATTATTATAGGGATTTCGTAGCTAATAAGTTGAGCTGCAGAACGCAGTCCACCAATGACGCCATATTTATTAGCAGATCCCCATCCAGCTAGGACCAGCCCTAGTATCCCAAAGACGGATACGGCTGTGATATAGAGTAATCCCAGTTCTAGATTCTGAATTCCTATAGTTTCTGTTATGGGTATAGTTACCCAGACCATGAAAGCCGATACAACGACTATTACTGGAGCAATCCAGAAAATGGCTTTGTCTGACGCGCTGGGTAAAATATCTTCTTTGAGCACCAATTTGACTGCATCTGCAATAGGTTGTAATAGCCCGAACGGCCCTGTCCTAGTAGGACCCAGACGTCTCTGCAACCTTCCGAGTGCTTTTCTTTCCAGCCAAGTCAGAGACAATACTATGAACGACAAAACACCAAACAATACTCCGAGTGCGGTCACCGTACTCTGGACATCAGAAATTGTTATGTAAAGTACAGGGTTGACCATAAACTACCTGTCTACCTCACCCAAAACTATATCTAAAGAACCCAAAATCACTACCGAATCTGCTATCCACGAGTCTTTTAAAAGCCTCTCCAACGCTGACAGGTTACAGAAAGAAGGCGGGCGCACCTTTAACCTATACGGGCGGTCAGTCCCATTACTCACCAGGAACACACCAAGTTCACCACGAGGATTCTCTGCCCTGACGTAAACTTCTCCAGCTGGAGGTCTTATCAGTCTTCGTCCTAACGAAGATGTCACTGGACCATCTGGAATCTGTTCAAGAGCTTGCTCTACAATACTCAACGATTCATACATCTCTTGAACTCTGACCCAATGCCTGTCCCAGCAATCACCATCGAGACCTATTGGCACTTCAAATTCAAACCTATCATAAACAGAGTACGGTTGTGCTTTTCGAACATCGTAATCCACTCCGCATCCGCGGAGACATGGACCGGTCAGGCCGTATTCAATTGCCTCCGATTTACTGATAGTGCCTATATCTTTCAGACGTGACAGAAAGATCTCATTGAATGTTAATATTTTGTCGCTTTCCTCAATATCTTCTCTAAGAAGAGGCAACAGGTCAGAGATTAACTGACCAAAGTTATCTGGCAAGTCTTCCTTAAGCCCACCAATCCTGAAATAATTGTGCATCATTCTCGCGCCCGAAATTTCTTCGAAGAGGGCCTGTATCCTTTCCCTCCCGCGGAACGCCATCATAGTAGGCGTCATAGCACCTGCATCTAAACCAATGGTTCCCACGTAGAGAAGATGGCTTGCTATTCTATTCAACTCACACAATATTACTCTGACATACTCGGCTCGCTCGGGAACTTCCAAATCCATCAATTTCTCAACAGCCTGACAATAGACCAACTCGTTATTAAAGTTAGCGAGGTAATCTAGTCTATCGAACAAGGTTATTATTTGATGATATTGTTCACCTTCGCAAAGCTTCTCTGAACCTCTGTGGAGATATCCGATATGCGGCTGCACACTGGTAATTTTCTCTCCATCTATACCTAGAACCATCCTGAACACTCCGTGCGTGGATGGATGTTGCGGGCCCATGTTAAGTAGCAAATCAACAGAGTTCGGATTATTTCTTGATTCAGTTACAACTTCAGGCATATTCCTGACTTCAAACCTCAATTATGCTGTTATTTTCAGGGTAAGTTATCTATACGAATCTTATCTCAGGTTCTTTAGGAGGGGTGACCAAGCTACTCATCCACACTTTGTCATCATCATAGAACCCTGCTTCAATAAGAACCTCATCCAATATCCCGAGACCTTCACAATCTTCCAGATAAATTCCTATTTCCCTACGAAGAGCCTTTCTCGCTTTCTCCGCTGTATCCCCAAATCCAGTTATCAACAACTCAGGGCAATATGCCTCGTGGTTGTTTCCCAGATTGGACTCTTCAATTTGATAAACAATGCTGTCCACTTCAACACACCTAAAACATCATGCTAAGTCTTCTAAGAAGTCTAAGTGAATTTCTGTTTCGTCCCTGACATCCGCAAACCCTATTACACCAAGGGAATAGCCTAAAGTCCCTGCTGTATCTTGGAATTCTATCCACGATCTGACGACATGGACTAACTCTTCGCGAACAATGTCCAGGGACTCTCCAGAAGACTCTAGCCCAAGCTCTGACAAACCTGACCAATATACGCCATCAACCAGGCGTGTTTCTACTTTTAGAGTAATAGAGTCTGACATTTTTTAGAACTCCTGATATTCATGAAAATCATACTCTTTTCTGCCTGGATGCCCTTCGAATTCGTCATACAAAAGAAGCGGGCTTAAATCCGAGTTACCAGAGAATGCCACCCCAAACAGGTCATGAGCTTCTCTTTCATACCAGTTAGCCGCTGCCCACAATTGCGTTACAGATTGAATTTCCAACGCTTCAGATGGGACGTCGGCTTTAATCACTAAGAACTCCTCTTGCCCCATTGAATGCAAAAAGTACACCATCTCCACATGAGACTCATAGTCCACGCAAGTCAAGCAGTGCAACATAGCTAGATCAACTCCAGCAGCATCTTTAAGTAACTCACACACAGGGAGGACACTATCTGGAGATATTTTGATCTGGGGGATATCTTTCATCGCACCCATTTCGGGGGAGTATTGTGAGAGCAGTCCACATACCGTTTCCAGAAACTCCTGCGACTTTTGAGTCAAGTTACTGAAGTCAGGCAGGGTTACTTCGGTCGCATCCTGATTATGATCGGCTGCCACTTCTCTTAGCATCCTCCATAATCTTGT
>CAZBMS010000105.1:0-3084 GCA_964493125.1 uncultured Dehalococcoidia bacterium
GTCAAATGATGGCTGCTAGAACTAATGCCGGATCCGACGAATGCCTTCCAATTGATGCTGAAAATGCATTTTGCATAGAGATCCTTGCGTTTGATGTGAACGAATCTCACCTTTCCAAGATACGCGAAGCGCTGCAGTCGGGTACTAGCGCCTACCGTGTTTCAACAAAAGAATTGACAACGCGGCACGGTGTTCAAGATTACATAGGGATAGCGCTTTGGAATTATGAAACCGTTGATATTAAGGTGCTCGCCGAGGAGTTTTGTTTGTTCAGATTTGATTTGTTGAATCAGACTCATGGGGAGTGCATTGATGCGACTATGATTACTTTGAACCATCCCAGGATGAAGTCGCCACAGGGAGCGGCGAGGGCAAGTGGTGCAAGCCCTGACATACATTCTGGTTTTAAGATCGAGTCTTCGTATCCGCGGTGGACGAGGTTCATCGGCGAAATGGATCAACCAGCTAGGCGCGATTTCAGACTAACAATGGTGCATGAATACTTTCATTCTTATCAGGGAGCGCACTATCTGGAGCGATTGGTGCCCGGAGAAAGGCCTCCATTATGGCTTATAGAGGGATCAGCGACGTATGCGAGTTATCTAGTAGGGGCGGATTCAGGGTGGATTGATTGGGAGGAAGTAATGGTGTCTCAGCTGGATCGCTTGAAGAGCGCAAGCGAGAATTACCCGGACATGACACTTGAAAATGATGACTGGACTAATGACGGGGCAAGTAAATCTTTGCATAGTTATCCCATGGGTCTTTGGGCAACAGCTTTTGCAGCATCTATTTCTAATAATGATTCCATAATGAAAGATTTCTGGGATGACTTGAAAAACTATGAATGGGAAGAGGCCTTCTTAAGAAATGTTGGGGTCTCCATAGAAGAATTTTATTTAATGTTCGACAAATTTTTAATTGAGCAGATTGAAGCAGGATTGCCGGGAGAACCGTTGCCACAGACCACAGAAGATTTTCTTGAATCTCTATCCCCGAAAAAATCCATATAGCGAAAATTTTTCGACGGAATTGGGCTATACTGTTAATATTTCAACTGAACGTTAATTAACAAGAGGAATCTAAATGCCATCTTTTGATGTAGTGTGTAAAACAGATTTAGCAGAGTTGGATAATGCGATTAACGGCGTTGGCCGCGAAGTGAGACAAAGATTTGATCTGAAGGGTACTGATTGCTCTGTTGAGCGTTCGGGCAATAGCTTGATAATCAATGCAGATAACGAAATGTTGCTTAGGCAGATGCATGATTTGATAAGAACTTACTGTGGCAAACGAGGTGTTGATAGCAAGGTACTAGATTTTAAGAAACCGCAAGATGCTACCAAAGGAACGTTGCGGCAAGAAGTTGTCATAAGGCAAGGCATTGAAGACTCGATGAGTAGACAGATAGTGAAGATGGTGAAAGGGAAAAAACTTAAAGTGCAAGTTTCAATTCAGGGTCCTGAGCTACGGGTGAACGGCAAGAAGAGAGACGATCTGCAAGAGACGATTCAGGTGATCAAGGACATGAACCTTGATCTACCACTCCAGTACGTAAACTTTAGAGAGTAGAAAGGTGTACTTCTAGTCCATTCCTAGTTTATTTCGCCACCAATCTGGAGGAGAGGTATAGCTTCTTTCACCTTCCCATTGACTATCGTAAGTCCCTCTGTAACTTTGCGGAAGTAACTCAGCTATTTGACTCATAATTGTGTCGGTAAGAGCCTCTACGTCTTCCCTTTGCCTTGTGTGGCCTAAATTAGGTGGCATAAAAGGTTCACCTATGGTTATTTTAAAGTGGCCTTTAGGGTAACAAAGTCTAAACCAGTTTCCGAGTGATTCGGTGCCTGTGATCCCTATAGGTAGAATTGGAGCTCCTGATAACATGGCTATCATAGCGGTTCCTAACATTGCTTTTCCTAAAGAGGATGGATTCTTGGCGCCTTCAGGGAATATTCCCATTGCACCGTTTTTCCTAAGTATTCGTAAGCTTTCGTTTATAGAATAATATTCTTGCCCTGTTTCATTTATTGGAAATGCTCCATAAGCTTTGAACAGATGATGGACTAAAGGATTTTTAAAGAGAGCAGCTTTAGCCATGAATTGAACTCGCCTTGGAATGCTTGCATTTAGTATTCCGGGATCCGTATCGCTTAGATGGTTCGATACTACTATTAGTGCTCCCTTGCGCGGTACGTTTTCCTTCCCAGTTACTTCTAGGTCACCAAAGACACTGAGAGCTCCCCTAAATAACAAGTTGGACGTTTCGTAGACTATTCCCATGCAACTGTCTCCTTAAGCATTATTGTTCGATTCTCCGGATCGGAACACCAAATATATTAATGGAGTAGCTATAGCAAGGACTGCCATAACCACTAAGAAGGCAGGTTTATACGTGCCGTACGTATCGAAAGTCCATCCCAAGAATATTGGACCTGCCAACCCTACTATTATTATGGTTCCGTCAACCACTCCCCAAATAGTCCCGAAAGTTTTGGTTCCGAAGATAGAACCGGCTATGAAAGGCCGGGACGGAACTGCCATGCCGTGGAATAATCCAAGCGTCACTGCAAAAACTAGGGCGTGCCAATATGTGGAGACATTTGTAAGGATTAGCGTGGCTATAATGTGACCAACTAGAATAGACGAGAGTACACCACGCCAATCGAACCGATCTATCAATATTCCAACTGAAAGTCTGCCAATTGCGCTGACACTAAAGGCGATTGCAAGAATTGAGGCTGCCTGAATCGCGGTAAAGCCGATACCCTGAAAATAGGCAATTTGATGGACGTGTAGGCCGCTCATCGCGAATTGCTGAGCTCCTAAAATTACTACCAACCCCCAGAACGGCTTACTTTTTAGTGCTTCTTTAACTGTATAATCATGATCTTGAGCATTTCCATTTCCATTAACTGTATTCTGGCTATTTGAAGCGGAGCCTGATTTCTTTAAATCATCTCCGTCTGGCTTATAACCATATTCTTCAGGGGAAGACCGAGCTACGAGTGATAATGGGATTCCGACGGCGAAGATGCCAAGGCCTAGCCAAAACACCGATCTTCGCCATCCTATAGATCCTTG
>CAZBMS010000106.1:0-3030 GCA_964493125.1 uncultured Dehalococcoidia bacterium
ACAAAACTTGGATTTCCACGACCCCGGACGATAATAGATTCCTGAATGTATTACGCCACTATTGTGTCCCGTTTGGTGAGAAGCTAACTCTGATTCTTTTTCTACTACCGCTATTTTGCCAGAGGGATACCGCTGTGCAAGCTGCATTGCAGTAGATAATCCAAGAATTCCTCCACCAATAATAACTACATCATATTGTTGTGATTGCATATATAACTCGAGATTAAGATTATTTGAACAACGCCTATCCTAGCATTCGGACCATCTAGTGTAAATCTAACCCCTAAACCCTCCGGAAGCACACTTCTTCTTGACCCTTATGAAGCGCTATGCTTAACTGTATCCCATCCACTTCTATTTCTTCTGTAAGAAAGATAATCTCCAATCAAGGAGGATCCATGGAATTCGGCATGTTCATGGAATTTGGCACTAGGACAGGGGCCTCGGAACAAGATGCATTTTCAGAAGGCTTTGCATTAGTTGATGCTGCTGAATCCTGGGGGCTCGATGGAGCCTGGCTAGCCGAGTTGCATTTCAACCCCGGCAGATCAGTATTGTCGTCACCCATAACTATAGCAAGCTCAATAGCCACTCGCACAAAATCTCTTAGAATAGGAATGGCAGTCTATGTTCTTCCTCTAAACAACCCGATTCGAATAGCTGAAGAGGTAGCTACAATAGACCAAATCAGCGAAGGTAGGTTTGAATTAGGAATCGGTAGAAGTGGCTTTCCGCGAGCATATGATGTTTATGGTATACCTTATGACGAGAGCAGAGCTAGATTTGATGAAGCCTTACAAATCCTAATAAAATGTTGGAGTGGGTCAGAATTTAGTTACAACGGGCATTTCTATCAGATATCCAATGCACAACCCACACCACAGCCCTACCAAAAACCACACCCTCCCATAAGAATAGCAGCCACCACTCCAGAAACCTTCGCTAGGCTAGGACAGCAAGGCTGGCCAATTTTCGTAGGTTTAAGAGGTATGGACATCCATGAACTGTCCGAAAACATCAAGGTATACCGGAAAGCGTGGTCTGATTCAGGGCACTCTGGACAAGGCAAGGTTTCACTGAGAATGCCGGTCTACGCCGCCGGCAGTGACGCGGACGCAGCAGACCAAGCATACGAAAGTATTAGTTCATACTTTGGAAGAATGGGGACTCTATATAGGGAATCGGCTGGTTCTGCTGGCATTGGTGCCACCGAGTTACGAGATAACAGAGCTGCCCGCTTAGCTGCTATGTCATATGAAGAGATGCTCAATACCAAAGTAGCTTTTGGGAGCACTGAATCGCTAATAGAAAAATTTCATTACCTTGAGGAAATGCTCGGTGTCAACGGGATAGTAGCCGAACTGAACCCTGGAGGTCTAATTCCATCTGACAAGGTGCTTAAGAGCCTAAAGTTGATAACGCATAAAATAATGCCTAATTTTAAATGAGAGACGCCACTATCTATCCTGACCATATTTAACAAACAGGAGATATATTTTGAAAGTCGCAATCTTGGATGACTATCAATCTGTAGCAAAAGACATCGCTGACTGGAATAGCCTTTCTGGAGCAACCATCGATTTTTTCTCAGATCATGAATCAGACGAACAAAATCTAGTCAACCGCTTAAAACCTTTTGACATAATCATGGGTATGAGAGAACGGACCCCTTTTCCCAAGAGCCTAATTGATCAACTTCCCAATTTAAAACTTCTCATCACCAGCGGTGCACGAAACGCTTCCTTTGACTTGGAAGCTGCTACAAACCAAGGAATTCTCGTCTGTGGGACTCAGGGTTCGGGGGAAGGACCGACGGAATTAACTTGGGGTCTAATACTTGCTCTACTAAGAAATATACCTCAAGAGGACAAATTAACTCGCGAAGGCAAGTGGGGAACATCGATTGGTATAGGATTAAAAGGTAAAACTATTGGATTATTAGGATTAGGACACATAGGCTCGCTGGTGGCTAAAATAGCGATCGCGTTTGACATGAATGTTATTGCATGGAGCCAGAACCTTACGTCAGAACGGGCTGCGGAATGCGGAACTAGATTGGTATCAAAAACAGATTTATTCGAGCTATCGGACATCCTCTCTATCCATGTTCGATTAAGTGAACGGACTCGGGGATTAGTTAGTGAACCCGAACTAAACTTGATGAAGAAGACAGCGTATTTAATTAACATTTCTCGTGGGCCCATAGTAGATGAGAAATCATTAATATCACATTTATCATTGCAAAAGTTAGCCGGTGCGGGGTTAGATACTTTTGATGTAGAGCCAATTAATCCAAATCATCCGTTGTTGTCCCTACCAAACGTCGTATTGACACCTCACATTGGATATGTAACTCAGGAAGGATACGAAGCCTTCTATCAAGGAGTCGTAGAGAATATCAAGGCTTTTATGTCGGGAGAACCGATAAGAGTTATCAACCAAGATGTATTAAACGAGAAAACTTAAGGAGTCACCATGAAAGCGGTAAGAATAAGAGAATACGGGGGACTAGAAGTGCTTAAATGGGAGGACGCGGATGTTCCCACTCCAAGACCACATCAAGTTTTGATCAAAGTAGAATCATCTGGAGTCAATTACGCAGACATCATGCGACGACAAGGAAATTACCCAGGCCCAGATTTACCAGCTACTTTAGGGCTTGAAGCCGCAGGAATAATTGAGGAAATAGGGGCAGATGTATCATCTTCTCTTAAAATTGGACAGAGAGTAATGGGGATGGGACCGCAGGGAAATGCTGAATATGTAGCAATCAACGCCAATCTAGTGTTCCCTTATCCAGAAAACGTAGACCCACAAACCGCTGGAGGAATGCCCATTGTATTCCTAACTGCTTATCATCTCCTTAGAAGCAGAGGCCAGATACAACAGGGCGACACTGTATTGATTCAAGCAGGTGCATCCGGTGTTGGTACAGTAGCTACGCAACTCGCACAATCTTGGGGAGCCAGAGTAATAACGACAGCCTCAACAACAGACAAACTTGAGCTAAGTAAATCTCTTGGGGCAAAT
>CAZBMS010000107.1:0-3030 GCA_964493125.1 uncultured Dehalococcoidia bacterium
AGCTAATTCGAATAGCTTGCCCAGAACTTGAAGAATCTCTCACCGCATCAATAAGACGAATATTCAGGCTTACTTTCAAGCTTCTTTGAGCGTATTTAAAGCTGTAGCCGCTCCGTTAGTGACCATCGCTATATCGCTACCTATTTGGCTTAATTTAAAGCCTTGCTTAAATAGGCTAGCTGCCTCCAACGGACCGACACCATGATGGCACGGTACTAATCCAGTCGCATTGGCCACATCTAAGACACGCTGACAGGCTGCAATATGCTTAGGGTCATTAAATGCGTCAGGCCCTGGAACTAAATCCAAAGATAACGCAAGATCAGACGGACCTATATAGAATCCATCAATACCTGGAGCCTTCGCGATTTCCTCAAGATTCTCAATAGCTTGGGTCGTTTCGATCATAACCAAAACTATTATCTCTTCATTGGCATGTTGCAAATAATCAGATCCAGCATAAAATCTTGCCCTATTGGCGCCAAAACTCCTGTCTCCCAAAGGATGATAGCGTGATGCTCGCCCAGCTGCCACTGCATCTTCATAAGTATTTACCATGGGAACTATAACCCCATAAGCGCCCGCATCCAAAACGAACTGAATTACTTGTGGGTCATTCCAAGGCAAGCGCACCATTGGTACCGTATCTGTTGTAGAAATGGCTTGCAGGCATGCAACCGCTTTATCAGTAGTTACACTCATACCATGCTGCATATCAATAATGACTGCATCGTACCCAGCATGAGCCATAGCTTCCGCTAGATAAGTGTTTCCAGTTGAAAGCCAACCAGCCGCTGCAGGCTTTCCCTCTCGCCACATCTCTTTAATCTTATTCGGTCTCATTGGTGTAACTCCTTACGAATTATTAGCAGGAAACAACTCCTGACGAGATTCAGCCTGTTCTTCAATCTCAGACCAATTGTACACCATGGGTATGTAATCTACGTCACCCCATATTTGAGACTGATCTGCATAGTGCTCGCTCCCAGGATGACCAGAGGAACCCAAGGGAACTATCCATCTCGAATTAGACCAATCACTTAGGTCAAATATGTACCTAGCAACTGACATGCCAATAACGGTAAACGGTTCCGCCATCGCGTACGAGGCAGCATGCGGTGTGTCTGCGTCGCCACCCATAGGCACGGAAGGCGGGTTCAATTGCTCAGAAATTTCCGGAAATACAGCTGACAACGGATGGACAGGCCGGGTCTGATGAACATTGGCCCACTCCCAATTACTAATGTCAGAACCTAGCCTTTCCTTGAGTCCATTTACAGTATCTGAAAACGCGATGTCCATTTGAGATATCCAATCAGAACCTTCCGGTAATAATCTGCGGTCATCCACTTCAATCATACTGTGGAATTTGCTCTTGAGCCTTCCAACATGGGCTGGGCCGCCCCTACCAAGAGACCCAAATGCCTCTTCAGACAAACTTCCCAGATAAGGTGTCAAAATTAGTTTAACCAAATTGTCCCTAAACGAATTGTAGATGGTTGCAGCAACACTTTCCTTAGAAACAACCCCATCCCAATTCATCAAAATGCTTTTTGCCCTCTCAGCCAATTTATCTGAGGTAGTTATGCTAGAGGCCAGTTGTGCGAAGCTTGATCCAGGAATTGAAACTCTTTCATTATGAATAGCAGCCATATCTGAAACAGTCGCCTTTTCAAGCCCCATTAACCTTTCTTGTATGCGATTTGCCCTAAAGCCAGGTGCGAATTCCAAGGCTATGTAATGAGGGTATGAATCATCAATCACTTTATTATTGGCAGTTACGATGTAACCTTGCTTCGGTTGATGGAGGTTTGGCATTTCCTCAAATGGAACCATTCCTTGCCACTCATGCTCCCCTGTCCAACCTGGAACTGGCAACCATCCGTTGGCTTTTGACCTCACCGGCAACTTACCTCTAGTCCGATATCCGAATCCACCTTTAACATCCGCAAAAAGGAAATTGTTACACGGATCAACCCACTCACGTATAGCCTCTTCCATCCCCTTTGTGTTACGCGAAAGTAACATCTTCAATAAAACACCTGCAGCCTTGTTCGGCTCGGAAGTCGCGCTATACATAAATGTGATCGCTTCACCTTTTCTGGGATTCCCACTGACAACTGGTCCATGCCTGGTGGAAACTACATCAATTTGTATTGGCGTCGCCCCATTCACACCAATTTGTTCAGGTTCCACAAAAGCTTCTAACCATTTTTCCTTATATTTATATTGGAGTTGTTTATCTCCCCGAAACTTCTCAACGAAAAGATCTTGATAGTCAGCTCCTGTATGAGTAACGCACCACGCCACATGCTCATTGTGACCAAAATGCGGGAATCCTGGGACTCCTGGAAATGAAAGTCCTATGCTGTCAAAATCTTCAGACGAAATATGATTTTGGTAGTACACGTTCGGAGTATCTAAGCCTCGGTGAGGATCTCCTGACAAAAGTGGTTTACCAGACGCAGTTCTATCACCTCCCAATACCCAGCTGTTGCTTCCAGAGTCACTTTCCTTCAACCAATATCCATTATCTGCAGCCTTAGAAAGCTCCTCCAATGCATCATTTTCATTGCCTGAATAAATACCGCCTGGTGGAATCATCACATCTTGGCCACTTTCATAACCAGGTAGAAGTGCAGATGCTTTTTCTGGACCCAAAAACTTTAGGAGCTTAGCCCGCCACACCTTAGATTCAAACGTTCCCATAAAAATATGGCGTACTTTAAGAATCGCCAAAGAATCCCACGGCTCCCATCTTTCTGGATAGGCTCCTAATAAAGAATACTCTATAGGCATGGATTGAGTGGTATCTATAAAAGCATTTACACCGGCTGAGTAGGCATTAAGCATATTCAGTGTGGGCTGCTCCAAAACCTTATAATCAGAGTGGGCACTTTGTCTAAGCCTGAATCTTCGCATCATCACATCTTGTTCTATCCCTGACTCCCCAACAAGCTCTGCCCACCTACCATATGCTCTGTGCCGATCCAAATCCATGTGCCACATGCGGTCTTGAGCAGTAGCAAA
>CAZBMS010000108.1:0-3007 GCA_964493125.1 uncultured Dehalococcoidia bacterium
AGGCATTCCGAAGGGAGGGTCCTCCATGTTGTTCTGAGGAAGGAAGCTTAGAAGACGCTTCAACTCATTTAGTGTTTGTTGTTCGTCAGGAAGTCTGAAATGGGCCAGGCCGCTCATAGTGGCGTGTGTGGAAGCCCCACCAAGAGCTTCATGCGTAACGGTTTCTCCTGTCGCAGCCTTTATCACATCTGGTCCGGTGATATACATTTGACCTATTCCGTCTGCAATGAATACAAAATCCGTTATTGCTGGCGAGTATACCGCGCCACCTGCGCAAGGCCCTAGAATCACAGAGATTTGAGGTATAACACCTGATGCCATGGTATTGCGCAGAAAAATATCACCGTATCCTGCAAGGCTTACAACGCCCTCTTGAATTTTTGCGCCACCTGAATCTATCAAACCTACTATCGGGTAGCCGTTTTTGATTGCCATGTCCATGACTTTACATATCTTCTTGGCTGCTACCTCAGATAAGGAGCCACCATAGATAGTGAAATCTTGAGAATAAAGGTAAATGTATCGGCCATTCACCGTTCCATAACCTGTTACTACCGAATCTCCGGGATGTGGCTCGTTCTCAGTGTTTGAATTTGGAGACCATTGAGATACGAAAGGATCAAGTTCTTGAAAGGAGCCCTCATCAATTAGTAGATCTATTCGCTCACGAGCAGTTAGTTTGCCCTTAGAATGTTGCTGGTCTACACGTTTCTTTCCGCCACCTTCACGACTCTGTTTTCGAAGCTTGGAAAGGTCAGTCAAGCGTTCTTTGGTGTTTTTTTCGATAGCCATATGATCCCCTATTTTAACAGTACGGGGAGACAAAATACGAATAATTTCTTTGTTAGTATTTAGCCTCAAATTCGAAGCTTGGGAGATGCTAGCATATTCCCATTTGGGCTGCAATACTAGCTTCTTTAGTGTTCTTAATGATGATTTAGATAATAATCCTAATTTTGTTAGTATAATGCTCTAGCAATTCATTTATGGAGGTAATAAGAAATGCCATATTGTAGCAACTGTGGTTCGGAAACCGAACCGCAAGTTAAATTTTGTGGTTCCTGTGGTATTTCATCAGGAGTGGGTATTAGCGAAAAAAGTTTTGCAACTACACTGATCCTAGCTGTACTACTTGGCGGGATAGGGGTACACAGATTCTACGTTGGAAAGATTGGCACAGGAATCCTTATGTTCCTAACTCTTGGTGGGTTGGGTATCTGGTCCTTAATAGACCTCATTGTGATCGCCCTACAAAAGTTTAAGGATAGCAAAGGGTTGCTGATAAAGGCGTAACTGCGGGATAGCAAAGACTGATTTGTTAAATTACCATATCCTATCACTTTGAGGAGAGATTTAGGGCTTAGAAAGTGAAGGGCTATGTTTCAATAGCCAATATTCTAGGCTGTCTACCACTGCCTCCCAACTAGCTTCAATTATGTTAGGGGATGCACCAACTGTTTGCCAGGTGTTGACTCCGTCTGTGGACTCTATGAGGACCCTTACTATGGCACCTGTGCCGGAACCTTGGTCTACTACCCTTACTTTGTAATCGACTAGGCGTACTGAGCGCAGTTCTGGGAAATCAGTTATGAGTGCTTGGCGAATAGCGCCATCCATAGCATTGACTGGACCATTTCCTGCATCAGCTGTGTGCCGTATCTCATCATTTATTTTTATCTTGACTGTGGCTTCTGATATGGCAGTATCTTGTAAATCTCCCCCGTTAGGATTTTTTTGTTCCACGATTATCCGGTAATCGATAGGTTCAAATGGAGGGGCATAATCATTTGCATTGCGTCTTACCATTAATTCAAATGATGCCTCCGCGCCTTCATACTGAAAACCCCGACTTTCTTTCTTTTTGATTTCATTTATCAAGGACGCGGCTTGATCCTTGGAGAGGTTTATTTCGATGCCAAGTTCCTCTATTTTTTTCAGCACGTTTCCTCGTCCAGCTAACTCAGAGACCAATACACGCATGTTGTTGCCCACTACCTCTGGTCTTATGTGTTGGTAGCTGTCTTCCAGCTTTGCGACTGCTGAACCGTGCAACCCACCTTTGTGGCTGAATGCGCTATGGCCAACGAAAGGTTGATTTCCTACAGATGGCATGTTGACTATTTCACTCATGTATAGGTGTACTTCGGTTAATTTTGCCAACTGTTCATCGGATATTACTTGGATACCTTGCTTCAACTGTAAATTCGCTGCTACTGACAACAGATTTGCATTTCCACATCTTTCTCCGTAGCCGTTAACGCAACCCTGAATTTGAGATACACCTGCCGCTACTGCTACTAGACTATTAGCAACTGCTACCTCACAATCATTGTGAGCATGAATGCCTAGTGGGGCGTTAGTATTTTTCTTTACAATATTGATGATTTCATCGATTTCGTTTGGTAGTGTTCCACCATTAGTGTCACACAGAACTAGTGTTTCAGCACCCGCATCTGATGCTGCCTTGAGGCACTGTAGTGAGTATTCTGAATTCGCTTTGAACCCATCAAAGAAATGTTCGGCATCTAGGAAAACTCTCCTGCCGTTTTGCTTTAGGAAAGATACAGAATCAGCGATCATGGCTAGGTTTTCCTCAAGGCTTGTTTCTAAGATGCGTGTTACCTGCATATCCCAAGCTTTCGCTACAAGTGTTACAACGGGAGTTTCTGCTTCAAGGAGAGCTCTAATATTCGCGTCATCCTTTGCTGATATACCAGCCTTTCGGGTACTTCCAAATGCTACAATCAGCGCGTTTTCTAATTCTAGGGTTTTCGCTCTTTCGAAATACTCTTCGTCTTTCGGATTTGAACCTGGCCAACCGCCTTCTATATAGCTGACTCCCAATTCATCAAGCTTGAGGGTAATCTTAATTTTATCTTCCACCGATAACGATATTCCCTCCATTTGGGCACCGTCTCTCAATGTAGTGTCGTAAAGCTCTATGTTATTCAATTTGTCCTACTCTTACTGATATATAACGCGAACGGCTCGTCTCTACAGAGACGAG
>CAZBMS010000109.1:0-2857 GCA_964493125.1 uncultured Dehalococcoidia bacterium
TTGGGCAAGAGGAATTAAAAGCTGGAATGGCAGAGGCAGGAGTTGCTGGACCTCCCACAGTTATACTTGCAAACGACGTGTAGACATTGCGTGGTTTTTTCCTGGTGATTTTCTTCTCTGATTGATGCTTAATTGAAGGGACCCGCAAGACGTACACTAACCCATTCACCATCGGTGGTTGTGCACTCGAGGTATATGATAACTCGGTCTCTGTGTTGGAATGAGTGCATTACTAACTCCTAAGTTGGCGATTAAACCAATCTTATTGGTAGATTTTAATGAATATACGGTGATCTCAAAGGGGCGATAAATGCCTTGGACTGTCGGTTTGTTGCGATCTTAGCCTTAATGCTAGTTTCCTATAGGAAAATGTTGTATGTTTGGTGAAGTAATACTATGTAAAGAGGTGACTTATGCTATTCCATGTTACAGCGCAGCATTCTTGGGAAACTTGCAGAGGTAGAATGAGAGATGAAGGAAAACTGTCTCCAGCCGAGGCCGCGCAAAGGCAGAATTGGATTGAGGGGAACGAGAATGTAAAAGTATTAGCAGTGGGAGGATATCAGTCATCTCACAGGTATTATGCATTTATGGAAGCGGAGGATTACAACTCTGTAGTTTTATTAATGCATTCGGAAATGTGGGTAGGTGAAGTGGAAATATTACCGGTGAATGATGCAGTAGCAATGAGGAAAGACTCGGGAGCATGGGGCAAATAACCTTTGAAACAGGGATCTGATTGCTAAGGAATGTCTACTACTGAGGAGGAGATTTAATGCGTTTTCATATATCTTCACATCATACTCCGGACAATTGTGCCGTTCACAGAGGCGACGGAACTCCACCTGTTACGGATTGGCCTCGGAGGTGTAATGAAATCGGGGTCAAGTTTATAGCAGGAGGAAGCCTTCCGACTTCGCACCTGCACTTTATGTTTGTAGAAACAGATGACGTCGCAAAGATCACGGAGCTTATGGAGCCGGTTATCGGATATTGGGACGTTGAAGTGACTCCAGTTAGGGCAATTTTATAACAGTTAATTAGGTGGTGAGTGGCGCTAGCTCATTACACCCTCCCCCCTTGTAGTAGGTCCTTTCACTGCTATTGAGGGTCTAGAATAGGTGGGTTATTATTTCTGAATGGGATTCATAGTTTTTCTTTTGGTAGCGTTGTCTGTATTAGTTTTGCTGATAGTTATCGCAATAATACTAGTTGCTATATTGCCTGATGGTGGTTGGCACGGTGTGAGGTGAGTTCCGGAGACCGGCGGAGAGATTTCTCAAGAATAGAAAAACCCCAACTGTTAAGGTGGGGTTTTTGTGGTATATGTTGTCATTGATTCAGTTGGCTGTGGGACAGGGATTCGACTAGAGACACTTGAACCGTTAGGTGGATGGAGTTCCCCTGGGAAAGCGCAAAAATAACCAAATTAGAGAAGAGAGACCAACTAACAAGGAAGCATAATAAAAAACCTGAGTCATTCCAAACGTGGTAACGATCACCCCTGCAAGGATCGGAGATGGAAGAGTAACGATCTGTTGGAATAGACTCATTACGCTATGTGTAGTTCCCTGAACTTGCTCAGCGGCTACATCTAAAACAGCTGCCTGTGCGATATTACTAGTACCGTAAAAAAATATACCCATAGTTCCGATAATCAGAGCAACAAGTACTGGATTCATGGTCATAGGTAATAGAAGATAAAGTATTGACATCGATAAAAACGCTGGCAAGAGTACTGTTTTCCTGGAAAATCTATCCGATACGATGCCCATGATCGGTTGAGAAACCACCCCCATCGCATACAATAAAGCCCAATGAAATCCTAACCAAAACGCTGAGTACCCTAGTTCCTCGGCCAAGTACAAGGGTAAAAACGTAATTATGGCTAGTCTAGCCATTCCTGCAAAGCTACTAGCTAACATGACTAAAAATACGATAGGCGTCTGAACTAAATCTTTAATGCCATTTAGATATGATCCACTAGTTTTTTGCCTTGCATCTCGTGGGATAGACTTCTGGGCCACTTTCCACATTATTAATCCAAATATAACAGCAGGAATTATGTGCCATCGGGCTATATCCTGCCATGCAAATATAACCAACATGGCACCAATGCACAGCGGTCCAACACTATCTCCGATACTAGCTCCCACTCCATGAAGAGCAAGGACAGTTCCGCGCTTTTCTGGAAAATATAGTGATAACGATGATACGGCGGTTGGATGCCATAAAGCCGATGATAAACCCAGAAACACCAAGAATAATAGAAGAATGACATATGTTGGCGCCACACTAGCTATTAGGTAAGCTAGCCCGCCACAAAGGAGCGCTAAGCCGAGTATCAGGGATCTGAAACGGGAAAAAGCATCAGCTATGAATCCAGACGGCAGCGTAAGTAGCCCGCTGGCTGCCTGTTTAACAGTTACGAGTCCACCGACTTGTACATCACTGAGACCTAATTCTGATCGAATCATTGGTATCAGAATAGGGAACATCTGTTGAAACCAATGAATAATTGTGTGTCCGGTGATTAAGGTTGGGAGTAGTAATTTTCCTTCTGTAGTCACCTGTGATTTGTTAGTCGCTAAAATTTAGTTTCACCTTGGTATGAACTGTTTCTGGTATTTTTAATGTCTTTAGTATGTTGTAGTGTTTACTGGTAGGGAAATCTACATTGACCGAGAACTATAATTGACTGGATATCCCTTATCAATCAGCGGACATGGTCAACCCATATTATATGTTGTTTCTACTTCCGTCTAAAAATGACTTGAAATTACTAGTTTAATAATCTGATTGCTAGTTAAACTATCAGTGTGAAAACTTCATTGGAGTGCAAATAAGTGAAAAACAA
>CAZBMS010000110.1:0-2819 GCA_964493125.1 uncultured Dehalococcoidia bacterium
CCTGACGAACCGATCGCACATACACCTCACACAGAAATCCCTCTAGACAAGCTTGGAGAGATACAACCAGGCTTAGCGAGGCTGATGGCAGAAATTAGCGATCGTTATTGGATAGTCTATTATGCTGCCAAAGCCGACAACTGGAAGCTAGCAGCACTTCAGTCATCAGAATTGGAGAAAGCTCTTCGCATCGGGTCGATTACTCGACCAAAATATACGAATGATATCGAAGCATACATAAAGGGTCCTCTAGCCTCAATAAATAAAGCGATTCGGGAAAAGGATTGGTCTTCTTTTGTCTCTTCTTACAACGCAGGTATTGAGTCCGCAAATGAATACCACAAAGACTGGAATCATGAAGAGATTATTTGGCAATTACCTGATATGCCACCGCCTCATTTGAAACTTGATGTCTCAAATTCTTCATAGACGACTATGCTAAACATAGCTACACAAATAGGAGTTTTGTCTGGAAAAAATACTTCTAGTGCTTAGTTTAAGTGTAATGCTTTGGTTGTGTATTCCGCCTAAGACCGCGGACGCTCATAGGCCAACTTTCCCTGATGGTTCCAACAAATCTATGGACTCGGCGTTTGAACTAGATGATGTAGATATTTCTCAAGCTGTATATCAGATCCTAAAAGAAAATGAACAGGTATGGCTTAGCTTTGATCCCAAAAGTTCCGACTCCAGCAAAGCAGAAATACAGTTAGGCATTCCCTTATTAAAAGAAACAGAATCTTTTAGACCCATGGTGGCAGTGTTAGGCCCAGAGTTAGAAAAAGTCGACTTGCCTTTTAAGATTCCTGATGGTTTTGGTGCAGTTGTATACGAAACTATCAATAAAAAGCCTATTAGAAAATTTCACGAACCCTTCACGGACACTCATTCATGGATACTAATAGAGGATATTTTTCAAATATCTACCAGCGGAATACACTACGTTGTTATATTTTCTCAGAAAAACGAATCCGGTAAATTCTGGTTCGCTACCGGAACCAAAGAGGTGTTCGGATTTTCTTCCATTCCGGCATTAACAAAAAATATATCTAAGGTTAAAAACTTTCACAAACCATCTATAGCTACTTCGAAAGAAATTAGTGTGCAGGATAATGACACAGGATGGAAAACCACATTAAGAAAAATGGCTGGCATTATCCCTGTCAATTTTTATACGGTCTCAGGGTTAATTATTTCGTGCCTGATCATTATTCTAATTAAGAAAAGAACTAATCCACATTAACCACAGAGTATTTGTTCATAAAATGTCCTCCCGCCATAATCTTAGGCTATGCAAGCTTACAAATTATGAGGCAGGAGGACATCATCTTAGGAATTACTTGTTCGACCTTAAACTTCTACTATTCCAACTCCATCCTTAAATTTTATTTCCGTGCCGAAAGGCTTCGATAGCTCGCGATACCGCTCGATTATCTGCTCGGCTTCCTCGCCTTTAGCCATAACAACATGACTTCCACGGTTGACGAATGTCCCTGCGGGCTCACCAGCGGTGCCATCTATGGGATAAAGTGTCAACTCAGTTAGTTGCCCGTCAACCATAGTGAACACTGGTACTATCGCTTTCATCCAGCGATCCTCGGCGTAGTGTCCTCCACTTTGTTCCCATCGATGAACCATCCAATCCGCGATCCCAGCATCCCGCTCAAGACCGAATCTCTCGTACTCCTCAAGAGCCATCCTCTTCACATTTTGGCTGGTCACTATAGGATTCCCGAGGCTGTAGAAAATCGGCCTTCCTTTGTAGATTTCCATGCCCTGGCCCGCGTGGTCCCCATGACCATAGAAAATATGGGCTCCCGTATCAATGCAATCCTTCGCATACTGCCTTATGAACTCAGCGGAAGCGTTACCCCACTCATCATGTAGAGCGGGATCATTCTCATGGCAGTGATTAGCAGCAATCACAAGGGACGAATTCTTCGCAGCATTTTGGATTGACCGAAGGTTACCTTCTAAATCCTGTTTGAGAATGATGTGTTGAACGCCTGGTTTATCGCCCACTACAAATCTATTTCCCAAGAACACGACCTCTTCTTTGTCAATCTTAGGCCTCAAAGCGGTCATAGTCGGGTTTGAAGATTGTCCCCAAGACTCATTAATTCTCTTTAATTCCTCGAAGTGTTCGGGCTTTACTGTATAGATTATGTCGTGACGCAACCCGTTTACCCCGGGCCTTCCAGGCAAACCGTTTCCGCTCTCGGTCGCGACGGTATGTATCCCAGTAGATGGAACGACTTGAACGCCCGCAGAGGTAGTAGCAATCATAGATGCCCTGCCAGCCTTGGTTTCCACATAACCTGGCTGCCTTGCATCCCAAAGGTCTTTTCCAGCGCCAGCGTGACTTAGCCGAATGTCTTTAAGAACATTCATGCTGGCAAGCAAGCCTTCGGAGCCAAAGTCGACGACGTGGTTATTGGCAATAGACACTAGGTTGAAGCCCATCCATTTGAACTCCTCAGCCAGCCAAGTTTCGCCTAACATAGGCGTGCCGCCTGTTCCGACTACGCGAGAACCAACAAATCCTGTGAATCCAAACCCCTCAATGTTGGTAACAGCTACATCGGCATCCCTAAAAAGTTTGACCACAGATAGAAAATCGGGTTCCTCGTAAACTGATACGGGCCTCGTCAGCATAATCTCGCCCATGGCTGCTACTTTGAATTTTCGTCCTAATCCAACCATATCTTCACCTCCTCCTACGAATAGTCGGGGCGATTCCATTTAAACCAAAGAGTCGACGCATCTCATTACTGTAGATGCCTTCCACTAGGCGTGCCCCAACGTAATTGCCTAGAACC
>CAZBMS010000111.1:0-2712 GCA_964493125.1 uncultured Dehalococcoidia bacterium
TGATTCGTGTTCGATCTACACCGAACTTTTGCTCTAAATGATTTTTCATTGCCTTGAACACTACTGTACAAAAGTGAGCTCTTTTGATAGCCCACAACTCTATCCATTTGAATTCTAACTTTCTTATAATTCTTTCTATAAACGCGGAATAATGGCCAAGCCATGGACCTGCATCATGAACGGTGCAAACAAGTGGCGTATTCGGAAATCTATAAGAAATCAGTATGCTACTCATCGCACCGTGTGCGTGTACCAAATCAATAGACTGTTGTTTGATTATTGAGACACCTTTCAAGAATGCTAGGAAGTTACTAATGAAATGAAGAAGTATCCATCCAAGAAAGCGTTTCTTTACAATCCCACCAGCAAGGAATTTTGGAAGTTTGACTGGGTGTACATGTATACCTCTTGTAGTAAGGTCTCGCCGAGTGTCTTCGGAGCAGTCTGCTACAAGGTGCACAACATGACCCATGGCAGCCAGTTGTTGGGAGATTTGAAGGGAGTAGTGTTCGGCTCCTCCACTGGTTTTGTTGTCTAGTCTCAGTACTCCTCGTGTCAACATAAGTACATTCAGAGGATGATTGTAGTCTTTCAAGCGACTCTCGTTGACGGTCATACCAAATTTAGTCTAGGAGTATACGTTTTTGGGCTGAGCTAGGATTTGTTCGGATATCCAGTTGTATGTAGTATCTAGCCCTTCTTCTAAAGTTATTCCGGGCTCCCAATTCAACACATCACGTAATAGAGAATTGTCACTGTTTCTTCCACGTACCCCTTGTGGCTTTGTCAGATCGTACTCTTTATCGATAGTTTTACCAGCAATTCCGGATATGATATCTATTAGCTCATTTATTGACACTAGCTTATCTGTGCCCAGATTCAGAGGGTTGCGATAATTTGATTGAGCAATTCGAAATATACCTTCTACACAGTCGTCTACGTACATGAAGGACCGAGTTTGTTTTCCGTCACCCCAAACTTCGATACTATCCATATCACTAGCTAGAGCTATTTTTCTACAAAGAGCTGCAGGGGCTTTTTCTTTTCCACCATCGTAAGTTCCTAGCGGGCCGTATACGTTGTGAAATCTGACGGACCGTGTTTCGAGTCCGTGGTCCTCGAAGTAGTATTGGCACATTTTTTCAGTGAAAAGTTTCTCCCAGCCGTATCCCTCTTCTGGATCTGCTGGGTAGGCGTCGGTTTCTTTAAGAGGAGTTACGTCCGCCTCAGTTTGTTTGTACATAGGGTATATACATGCAGAGGATGAATATAGGAAACGCGATATTTTGTTAATACGGCTGGCCTCTAGTATATTTGCGTTTATTAGGATGTTATTACGGGCTATGTCTGCGTGAGAAGCAGTAATGTATCCTATGCCACCCATATCTGCCGCAAGATTGTAGACCTCGTCTACTCCATCGGTTGCCTGCATGCAATTAACCTCTGATCTCAAGTCCAGCAGTTGGAATTCGTTAGCATCACTTGGCTCGAAATCTGGGTTCTTAATGTCCACTCCACGCACCCAGTAACCTTTTTCTTGGAGGTATTTAACTAAGTGGTGTCCGATGAATCCACCAGCCCCAGTTACTAAAGCTTTTTTTGCCATTTAGTTGCCTCTTGTTTCTACAATGCCGAGCAGTTTGGCCTAGTATAAGCTATTTGCGCGGCTGGCTAACATGATATCATTTATGCGTAATTGTTGCACCTTAATGGATGCCCAATCTGTTACTTATGGACATCTATAGAAAGACCTCCTAATACATTTCGCAAGAAGTTTTTGACTAGTAGTTGATCCACCTGTAAAGGTTAATGATGAGATGGAGGAGCCCAAGCTTCCCCTGGTTTTTGGGGATGTCTGTACATATGTCCTGAGATTACCTTTGGAAACTGAACTTCATTAGCTTTATCTAAACCGTTTTTGTAGGCTGATATAAGCTTGTCCTCCGAATTATATGCAAACGGATCTCCTAGTTGCATTTCAATCTCTCCTCCAGAATCTGGACGATTTTCTATTAGCCAGTTAACTGAAATTTTAAGAGCGTCACTTGCTGTAATTAAATCTTCATATCCCAGGTGAGCTTTGATTTTTGTTATATCATAATTGACCGTTGTTTCTATCTCTGGTGCACCATCGCCTTTATACACTTTGTTAGCTATAGAAAATGGCATTTCTACCAATTCCCAGTCGTAGTTTAAAAACCTGGTGATGAATTCTACAAGGTGACGCTGTGAATATTGGTACTCCTCTCTTACGTTGTAAATTTGGCCTTCAGATTGTTTAGGCTTATCAACGCTTAGTAATAAGGCATGAGCAGCATTTTGTCCGAAAGACCTTCTTCTAGGAAGGCCGAGATTTGGCAGTATAAAATGTTTTCTAGAATCCAGTATTCGCCTCACGATGCTCCACTCAGGGTTGGCTGGTGCGTTTGGACCATATATTTGTGGGTATCTAAAAATCGTAGATTTATAGTAGCCTTTTTTGTGTGCGTCCATTACCGTTTTTTCGGTTAACCACATCATGTAAGGTAATCGTGGGCCGTTTGGATTATCTGCCAATGGACTATCTTCTTTTACCATGAGCGGGGCACCTATTGGCCCCCATCTCGAGTCTTCACGTTGGGCATACACTCCACCGCCTCCAACTGTGATAAGCCTTTCAGTTTTGCCTTTTAATACTTCTGCTGCTATTCGTATTCTTCCATAAGTAGCAAT
>CAZBMS010000112.1:0-2711 GCA_964493125.1 uncultured Dehalococcoidia bacterium
ATGGCGGAAGTGTTACTAAAGAAAACGTATCTAGATTCATATATCAGAAAGATATAGATGGAACGCTGATAGGGCAGGCAAGTGTGAATCCAGATTCTTTCGTAAACATAGTTACACAAGCAGCTAAACTGGTATAAATTGTCCTCAGAAGACAGAATATTAGCAATCGTTGGTCCAACTGCCGTAGGAAAAACAGATGTAGCTATACGTATAGCCCTAGAAGCTAATGGAGAAATCGTAAATACCGACAGCAGGCAAGTGTACAAATACATGGATATAGGTACAGCCAAACCTACCGTCGAACAACGCTCTTCAGTACCTCACCACCTAATAGATATTGTAGATCCTAATGATGATTTCAGCCTAGGGTTATTTCTAGATCACTCTAGGCGCACCATAGATGATATTTTCGAAAGATCAAAACTACCCATATTAGTCGGTGGAAGCGGTCAGTATATATGGGGACTACTGGAAGGGTGGCAAGTGCCTCAAATCCCGCCTAATCCTGAGCTTAGAAAGTCGCTAGAACGTAGAATCAGGAAATATGGATTAGCTACAGTATATGAAGAATTGACTAAATTCAGCCCTGAGTCGGCTTCAAGAATTGATGCGTCAAATCCAAGGAGAATAATTAGAGCTCTTGAAATTTATTACTCTTCAGGCAAAGAGGCTAACACATACGATAATATACCCCCGCCATATTCAATTAACATTGCCGGACTATACCTTGAACGGTCAAATTTGTACAAACGTGCAGAAAACCGTATCGATAGAATGATAGAGAATGGGTGGGTTAAAGAAGTAGAAAAACTACTGACCATGGGGTACAGCGCTGACCTGCCATCTATGTCTAGTCTTGGCTATACGGAAATATGTGAACATCTCCGCGGAATAACAACCATAGATGAAGCCATCGAAAAAACCAAAAGCAGGACCAAAAAATTCATTAGGCATCAAAATTCATGGTTTAAAGAAAGTGACGACCGGATAAACTGGATTGAAAATAAGAGCCCTGAAGCCGTGCAGGAAGTATTACTAATGGTTACGTGAAATGCCATAACCAACCACTTATAAACCAAAGAGATCACCAAGATGAAATCCAATAATAATCAATGTATACCTAGAAATTACTGTGCTACAATCCCGATACGGAGGATGACATTATGAAATTCACTAAAATGCATGGAGCAGGAAACGATTACCTGTTTATAGATGCGAGGGGAATAGAAAACCAAAAAGACTGGTCATCTCTGGCTATTTCTATGAGTGATAGGCATTTTGGTGTTGGATCGGATGGGATAATACTGGCAGGAATTTCAGAGCAGGCTGACTTGAAAATGGTTATGCTAAATGCGGATGGTACAGAAGGGGAAATGTGTGGCAATGGGATCAGGTGTCTAGCAGCATTTTCGTATCGACTTGGAATTGTTCCAAAAGAATCGTCTAAAGTAGTTGTAGAAACGTTGGCCGGGAACAAGACCGTAACTCCTATCTGGGATGGGCCAAACATCGTTCGTGCAATTGTCCAAATGGGCAAACCTAATCTTAGAACACGTGATCTGCCAGCCTATGCACCTGGCAATGAAACTCTGTCTGACTTCCCGCTCAAAATCAAAGATCAAAGATACCTGATCAACGGAGTTTCAATGGGAAATCCTCATGCAGTCGCCTTTTTAGACCAACCCGTAGGTGAAATGCCACTTCATGACATAGGCCCAATTATAGAAAACCATGATATGTTTCCTAAACGAGTGAATTTCGAAATAGTTAACGTAGTCGACTCTTCACACGTTCAAGCCAGAGTATGGGAACGTGGATCTGGGGAGACTATGGCATGTGGATCAGGAGCATGCGCTATATCAGTCGCTGGCAGAATTAAAGGATTAACTGGTGATGAGGTACAAGTTTCCCTACCTGGCGGAGACCTATTGGTCAGATGGAAAGGAAAAGACTCTGAAGTGGTTATGGAAGGGCCAGTAGAAGAGGTTTTTGTAGGAGAATGGCCTGATTGATTACATATTAATCAACCTAACCAAAACGCAAAATTAGTTTGGAGTAGTAATATGAAGATTGCCCGCCGAGTAAATGAAGTGCCACCGTATCTGTTCGTCGAAATCAGTCGGAAGATAGCAGAGAAGCGATCTCAGGGAATTGAGGTTATAAGTTTTGGAATAGGAGATCCAGACTTAGCTACACCAGCCAATGTCATAGAAGAACTCAGACTTACTTCTTTAGATACACCTAACCATAGATACCCTGAAAGCGATGGTCTACCAGAGTTTAAATATGCTGTAAGCAATTGGTACGATAAGCGCTTCGGAGTGTCATTGGACCCTGACTCAGAAGTTGTTTCACTAATTGGTGCTAAAGAAGGTATTGGCCATGCGGCATTTTGTTTCATAGAACCTGGAGACGTAGCACTGATACCAGACCCCGGATACCCTGTATACTCTGTAGGGACCCTCTTTGCTGGAGGGGATTCCTATATGATGCCTCTGTCTGAAGACAACGCATGGTTACCGAATCTGGACAGTATCCCCGAAGAAATCGCTCGAAAGTCTACAGTAATGTGGCTAAATTACCCAAATAACCCTACTTCTGCAGTAGCGACCCTGGAATATTTTGAAAAGGTTGTGGCCTTCGCCAAGAAATATAATATTGCCATCATGCACGATGCTTGCTATACGGAAATAGCATACGACGGCTACGAA
>CAZBMS010000113.1:0-2668 GCA_964493125.1 uncultured Dehalococcoidia bacterium
TTGCCGTTGGAATCCACGGTACTAGTACAGGGGTAAGTAAGGACGATCTTGGGAGGAAATTCTTTGGGCATCCTGCAGGCAGGATTGTTGCTCGCTCTATAAGTTTTCCTGTGCAGTTAATGTGGTCTCTTGCGGGAGTGATTACTAGTGGAGTAATTGAGAGACATCCTGGGCTTCGAATTGCTTTTCTTGAAGGGAATGCCGGTTGGCTGCCTTGGTTTCTGTATCGTCTTGATGAGCTGTATCATAAGCATGGTTATCCTAGGCTAGAAAAAGACCCCAGCGCCTATTTCCAGTCTAATTGTTTTATTGGTACAGATGTTGATGAATATGGTGTGGCAGATGTGATTAACCGCCTGGGTGATGACAATATCGTGATTTCAACCGACTATCCCCATTTCGACAGTGCATTTCCCCATGCTATGGATGAGTTTCTGGAACTTGAGATTTCCGAGGAGAGTAAACGGAAGATTCTTTGGGATAACTGTGCACGTTACTATGGGTATACTGAATCCTGATGTGGGAAATTTGCTAGAGATAAAAAGTGAATTTAGTTGCAAAATAATAAACTGTACGAAGGCTAATTGATTCAGAGGGGGTTGTTCTAATGTTAGAGAGAAAACGGATTGGTATTATTCTTCCAAGTGTGAATAATGTACTTGAAAGTGACCTTGCTGATATTGTTCCTGAAGGATATACGTATCATACGACCAGGATGCCCATTATTTCGACAGGTATGACTCTCCAGTCTCTCCGGGACATGAACGAATCTATTGAGGGTTGCGCAGATCTGTTGAGTCATTGTGGAATGGACGTGTTGGCGTACGGTTGTACAAGCGGCAGTTTTATGGAAGGTCCTGGATACGACCAGAAAATAATTTCATTGATAGAATCGACGTCTGGACTACCCGCTATTGCTACAGCAGCAGCATCTGCAGAAGCAATGCATTTTTTGGGGTTGAAAAAGATTAGCATTGTTACACCGTATCCTGACGAAGTGAACCAAACGATCCCTGCGTTTTTTGAAGGTAACGGGTTTGAGGTTATCAGTATTACGGGTCGTGGTTTCGGTGTTACGAAGTCAGATGATATATGGCGTGATCCTCCCGATAAAATTGCACAATTTGCTATTCAGCACTGCGCGCCTGAGGCAGACGGGCTTTTTATGTCATGTACTTCTTGGAATGCATTTTCTGTAGCTGATCAAGTTGAACAGGCAATCGGGCGACCAGTCGTTACATCAAACCAGGCGACAATTTGGGCAACATTTAGAAAAGTGGGATATATGCAGGGACTTTCAGGGTACGGTAAACTTCTTCGGGACGGATTTACTGTTTCAGGATGAATGATTGATAGCTGGTATATCCTAATTTACAGGATGTAACACATCAGGCATAATACTGCTCAGAAAGCTGTGTGGGCTTATCTCTAGGATCAGTCAGGGTTCTATCGGTAAAAATGTAGACTAGATCTAACCCATTACCGCCCACAATCTGATATTTGCCGAAGTGGCGGAATGGCAGACGCGCTGCGTTCAGGGCGCAGTGCCCGCAAGGGCGTGGGAGTTCAAATCTCCCCTTCGGCACCAAAAAATTGATAATTTAACCGGCGCTTGTAGCTCAATTGGATAGAGCACTGGCTTGCGGAGCCAAAGGTTGTGGGTTCGAGTCCCACCAAGCGCGCCACTATGAGGGCGGTTAGCTCAGGGGTTTAGAGCGCCTGCTTTACACGCAGGAAGTCGGAGGTTCAAATCCTCCACCGCCCACCATCAATCTAGGCACGAATTCGGGGTTACGGCCCTGAGTAGCTGCTATCGATCTCTAAGGTTTACTGCAAAGTTTAACCCAATGTTGTTTCAAAACGGTTCAAAAGCGGTACAAAACCTGATCAAAATGGTTCAGTAGTTTCCTGATGTTTACCTCTGACCTCTTGCTTGTGAAGCTAGTGTTCTAGAAATCACTTCTTTGCCCTTGACAATGGCGTTTGCTCATGACTACGATTCCTTAGTCGAATACGCATTACAAAAGAGGCCCCGACGAGTACGAGTATCGATATCACCGATCCGAGAATTACCCAGGTTCCACTCCGGGCTTCCTTTTTTGCATCAGGGTCATCTGCCAGGAACTGCATCGTTTCGTCAACATACCACCCGCCGTCATCAGCTGACACGTGCACAACATCCAAATAAGCAAATACTGCTGTGAATGCCAAGATTGCGATCACTCTACCAACCGATATACCAAAAACATGTACACCATGCACAACTATCGTGTGACCTCCCGAGAATGAGTATTGTTTTCTTATCGAATCACAACGGTATCTTACGCCAAGCCGTACGGAGGGACAATCCTATTAAGGCATCTCAATTTGCCTAGAATTTCTACACCAATACCCAAACACACTGAGACACACCGACGGATAGATTAACTACAAATATGCTTGAAAATGACACAGTGGGTATAGCTAGGGGCAATGGATATATTACTTCACACGCAAGAGGTCGGAGGTTCAAATCCTCCACCGCCCACCATCAATCTAGGCAGGGAAATATGGTTTTTAGCTTGCGGTGCTGCTTCCTTCTGATGTAGGTTTGTGCACTAGTGTCTACGCTTAAAGAAAATTGATCTGTGAAAAAACTTCTTCTCTTGTTCACGTCTATTTCTTGATA
>CAZBMS010000114.1:0-2659 GCA_964493125.1 uncultured Dehalococcoidia bacterium
AGAATGCCCAGACTTCGACTTGAGTGTCAGTGTGGTTGTGGATATGTCACGTATACTGTCGTGACTGATTGTCCAGTAGCAGTGCGTCACGCACGTCTTTCACCACTCCAAGCAATTGTTGCTCTCATTAGGCAAGGGACGAATCCAGTATGATGCTCAGACGTTCCTTTGGTACAATCCACCTAGGCCATCTTCCTGATGATGTGTCTTTGGATGAATGGTTCTACACTGCTCAAGATTTTGATTGGGAAGACCATGGTTATTTTGCTGGAGCCTTCGCTCTTGAAGAAGGTACTGCTACATCTAGGCGACATATTCAGTTTTATGTGGAGCACAAGAGGAAACGACCTAGCACACTTGCTAAGGATTTCGGGGTAACTACTCCGTTCGTTTTTGATATGGTCCGTGATGCGTCAGGCGCTTGGGACTATTGCACGCAATCCGGACGTCATGAGGGTAAAGAAGGCGTAATAGATGGCTTCACTTTTGGTTCTCCAAAATTACACGGAGAATCGGCTAGAGCAGATTTGAAGATGCTCGTTGCCCTCGTATTGGATGGGATTCATCCTTGGGATATAATGATTAATCATCCATATGCGTATTGTGTACATCGCAAGAGAATATGGGACTTACACAACGATTGGGTTCATCGTGTTGTCCCTGAAAGAGAATAGGGGCGGTGGATATTACCCGCCCCTATGTCACTTGTCACAGCATGCTCGTGGTACACCGTTTTTCTGGTGACAAGTGTACATTTGTCACTGTTTTATCTGATTTGTCTGTAAAACAATGACTAAGTACTTTCGAGAGCCGGGACTTCCATATGGAACAAACGAGATTAGTATTTACATCGGCTAATGCCTTGCCTCAATACATAGATTTGAGTGCTGCATTGACGATGGTTAACGGAAAGAATTTTTCGCAATTTAAGAAAGATAAGCCTCTGGTGATTAGCGGCTCTGTTCGGTTGGATGCTGCCAACCAGAAAATTGAGGCACCGAAGAACACTTGGGTTGTAAGGAATGCCTGCGTAAAAATGGCTGCTGCATGGAGAAGAACTCTCCGTTCTGCTGGCATCCGTTCCAAAAGGCAACTCAACACCTACGGGAAAGAGTTGAGGATAGCCTTTAATTCTGAACACTCTCAAGGTTATGGAGTGTTGAGTATAAATTCTGATAGCCCAATTCCTGATGGAGTGGCTAATGGCAGTGCTAAGTATTACACTACTGCTCAGTATGATAAGGATGGGAATGAATACACAGTTTATTTCCATGCTGATTCTAGTATCGTTGATTTTACTGCTCCTACTAATATCAAGGCCTTTGAGAACACAACCGCTGCGGTTCCTCAGTCGGGTTCGACTGATGTTCACGATAAGAGACTACTATTGTTAGGCACTACTTCTGCACCAACCGGTGAGTTACCAGTTGTTTCTGAGTACATTGATTCTCGTATCAATGATGCAGATATTGAGGATACGGACATGGACCCAACTCCATCAGCAGATAATGATATGGTTATGATGCTGGCTCCCGGCGAGGAAGTCGCAGACGACGTTCTAGACAATGTGGATGACGAAGGGAAGTGGCGTCCGTATATGTTAGAGTCACACATGAATGCTACTGAAGTTGTGACTGCTGGCGCAAACGTTGCTGGTCAAGCCACCTCTTTTGCTGCTCCTTTGGGATTGCTTAAGTGGACACCGGATGCAAGCGGTGACCGCATTGTTATCACAGTCTCTGCTATAGGGGAAATGTGATGATTGATTTTGAAACTGTCAAAGAATGGATTCAGGATAACGCTCTCGCTTTCCTGATTGGGTACACCCTTGCAACTGGAGAGTTGCATCTCATCATCGCTGATTTGATGGGGCTGTACTAGGTGCCTGCATTCATTCCGATAATTGTCGGTGCTGGCGCGTCGATGGTAGCCGGATGGGCAATTGATGAAGCAATTGGCGATGGCGAATATTCCCTTGAGGAGGCTGCTCTTGATGGTGCACTTGGTGCCACCGGAGCAGGTGTAGTCAAACCCTTGGTAAATATTGCTCGTAGAGGTGGACGTGCTCGTCGTATAGTTACAGGTAAACCTGCATCTTCCTTAGAGGGGGTTGCTTTGAGGGCTTCAGGTACATGGTCAGGTAAGCCCGTTGGAATGTATGCTAATGCTTCTAACCGAATTAGGGTTGCTCATGGTATTACTTATGTTTCACGTGGTAGTCGTCGTGATATTGTTAATCTTTCTAAATTCGGACTTATTTCCGGCAGTCATTCTTATCTTACTCGTGGCGGAAGTGGTGCACCCGCGGCGTTTTCTCTCCTAACGCACCAAAATGAATCACGTCGTCCGTGGTCTGACCGACAGCGGCCCTCAGGCCGCCCGTCTAGCGCCTCGAAGAGGCGCAAAACGCGAGCGAAGCGAGCGCGTCGAAAATCTTGTCCTCAGGGTTTTTATTGGTCTTGGAAAAGTAACAGATGTGTAAAATCCAAGTTTTGACCGTGACACTGTCACATAGTTAATATACTAGGTTCTCCTCCCAGTATATATGGAGAGCCAAGAGTTCTTACTATTAGTAGATGATATGCTGAAATACCAAGATGCCGGGACAACCGTTGCTGATTTACGCCGTGTTATCCGGCGCATGCTGGAGGAAGAATCT
>CAZBMS010000115.1:0-2537 GCA_964493125.1 uncultured Dehalococcoidia bacterium
AAACCTCACAGCAGGTTGTTCAATGGCCGATATGGCGCAGACTGACGATGTTTTGGATTGCTGGGATGACTTGACCGACGTTCTCGGAACCAGTCGGGTGATACCTATTACCTACATGAACTCGACGGCAGACATTAAATCCTTATGTGGAGAGAATGACGGAATAGTATGCACTTCCTCAAACGCTGCTGCAACTTTTGACTGGGCTTATTCGAAGGGCGAAAAAGTGCTCTTTCTTCCAGATCAGCATCTAGGCAGAAACACCGGGCTCAACATGGGTATTGGATTGGATGAAATGATCGTGTGGAATCCATTTAAACCCCTTGGAGGAAACTCTGAGGAAGAAATAGAAAAATCCAAGTTGATTCTATGGCAAGGGCATTGTTCAGTACACACACGGTTCACAGTGGCCCAGATAGAACAGGCAAGAAAAACACATCCGGATGTTCATGTTGTCGTTCATCCTGAGTGTACCAATGATGTTGTTAATGCTGCGGATTCGAATGGGTCAACTGAATACATAAAAAAAGTAATATCAGAAGCACCTGCCGGAACCGCCTGGGCAGTTGGTACCGAAATAAGCCTGGTGAACCGAATCGCCTCTGAAAATCCGGATAAAACCGTGTTCTGTCTCGATACCGTAGTATGCCCTTGCTCCACAATGTACAGAATTCATCCAGCTTACGTTTCCTGGGTACTGGATGGCCTTCTAGAGGGTCAGGTCGTAAACCAGATTACGGTAGACGATAAAACCCGTAAATTTTCACGTATCGCCCTCGAAAGAATGCTATCTGTTGTTTAGAATTACCATCCAATCCATTGGTAGTGAACACTCTCGGGTCTTGCAACAATGAAATGTTGCACAATAACCCTTTCTTTCAATTTGGAGAGTCCATGAAAATCACACCCGATATGGAACGACTGATCGAACTTGCCATTATGGAAGACTATTCGGCTGGGGACGCAACGACAGAAGCTTTAATATCTCCTAACATAGACGGAAAAGCAACAATCGTATCTGATGAAAGGGGTATTTTAGCAGGGCTGGATATAGCTCTCGAAGTTTTCCGCAAAATGGCCCCTGATGTGGAGACAGAACGGCTTTTATCTGATGGAGATTTTCTGGAAAATGGGTCACGTATTGCGAATATACAAGGACCTCTTGGATCCATACTTACAACAGAACGTACTTCTCTCAACTTCCTGAGAAAACTCAGCGGGGTAGCCACAGAAACATCAAAATATGTGGATGCGGTCAAAGGCACAAATACCACAATAATTGATACTAGAAAAACAACACCGGGTTTCAGGTCTCTCCAAAAATATGCGGTCAGAATGGGTGGTGGTACTAATCACAGACAAAATCTTGGTGACGGAATACTTATAAAGGACAATCATATTCGCACTCTTGCCCTTGAAGGTATGAGTCTCAAAGACGTTATAAGAAAAGCTCACACCAACGCCTCACACACTATAAAAATCGAGGTGGAAGTTGAAGATATAGCGCAGGTGGAAGAAGCTCTTGAAGCCGGTGCACAAATAATACTTCTTGATAATATGCCCCCAAGTGAAATGAAAAAGGCTGTTGAGATGTGCAAAGGAAAAGCCATAACCGAAGCCTCAGGTGGTATAAATCTCGAGTCAGTCAGGGCAGCAGCAGAATCAGGAGTTGATCTCATATCTGTCGGGGCTCTGACTCATTCAGCCCCAGATCTGGACCTTAGCCTGGACATAGAATAAAGATCTCTAAGCATTACGTGGCTTTAGTCTGTCTACAGTGTCAATTAATAATGTGACAGGACCCTCATTCACAAGTGACACGGACATGTCAGCTTGAAACACCCCCGTTTCAATGTTGACGCCGGAATTCCTGAAGGCCTCCGTGGCCTCGACGAAAAATTCTTTCGCCTCATTAACAGGCATAGCATCCGAAAAACTAGGCCTGCGTCCTTTTCTGGTATCAGCATAGAGCGTAAATTGACTCACTAGTAAAATCTCACCGCCAACGTCCTGAACCGACCTATCAAATTTACCATGCTCGTCTGGAAAAACTCTGAGATTAATTACTTTATCGACCAAATATTCCAAATCTTCTTGCGTATCTGACTTACCGACCCCCAGAAACACCAAAAATCCCCCTCCTATTTGACCGGTGATGACATTATCAACAGAAACGGAAGCGGCCGACACCCTTTGAAGCAGGGCCCTCATAATTCAGTCGCTGGAAGACGATTTGGTTGAGGTTGAGGATGTAGATGAGGAAGGTTTTGAAGAAGAGTCACTCTTTGAGGCACCTGAATCACTTTTTTCAGATGTACTTGAAGAGTTGTCCGAGGAGTTGTCTGAACTCTCTTTCTTAGATGATGAGGTGTCATTCTGTTTGCCTGATGAGCTTCCCTTTTTACCGTAGTCATTGACATACCAACCACTACCTTTAAACACAATTGGTACCGCGGAGAATTGTCTCGTGGCAATTTCTCCACACTGTTTACAGGGCTGATCTATGTCATCGCTGAACTTCAGTCTCAGTTCAAACT
>CAZBMS010000116.1:0-2532 GCA_964493125.1 uncultured Dehalococcoidia bacterium
CTTGATTGGACTGTATTCGGGTTTCTTATATTTTAAACAACCCTTTAAGGCGGGTGTACTGCATTAGTACCAAGTCTGCCTTGGAATACTGATCCGAGTTTCTTGTATTTCTATCCAGATGAGATTAGTTTACCAAGTTAGATCACGTTGTACGTGATTTTGTGAAAACGAATAGTGTTGCTGTGTCGGCACATTAATAGGCCGCCTTACTAGCATGATATGAACGGAGTTTGTAATTGAAATATAGAAGATTGGGCAAGACTAATCTAGAGGTATCCGAAGTAGGACTCGGTGGTGCCGGTATTGGGCATGCCTGGGGTGCTATTACAGATGAAGAGTGTGTTCGCACAGTTGAGAGAGCTCTGGAACTCGGGGTTAATTTTTTTGATACTTCGCCAGTGTACGGAAATGGTCAGTCAGAAATTAACTTGGGTAAAGGAATTGTATCTCATAGGAATGATGTAGTGATTGCTTCGAAGGTAAGACTTAGAACTGCTGATCATCTATCTAACATGCGGTCGGCTATTCGAGAATCACTAGATAATAGCTTTGAAAGGCTAGGGACAGACTATGTGGATATCTTACAGATACATCACCAAATAGGGATGGATAGAGGTGAATACATGTCTGCGGTTGGACCTCCGCCTCGCTATGCCTATCGTTTAGACGAGAATGATGCTGTAGAGATATCGGAAGTACTAGATGAGTTGATAGCAGAGGGTAAGCTTCGGTACAAGGGTATAACCGCTTGGGATGGAGATGGAGCGGTTATCCAGAATTTGTTAGATTCTGGCAGATTTGATACTGCTCAGATTCTGTACAACGTTCTGAACCAAACCTCTTTGGTGACTCCTCCTGAAGAATTTGCTGACATTGATCAGGGGCAAACCCTAAAAGCCGCGCATGAAAATGATATCGGAGTAATCGGTATACGCTCTCATGCTGCAGGCGCGTTATGTGAGTCACTAGATCGAGATGTTGATCCTGAATCGGAGGTTATGCGTGATTTCCAGAAGAGCTCGCTAATAAAAGGATATCGTGATGACGTTTTTGCTACCATATCTCAGATAGCTACTCGATTCTGCTTAGATAACTCAGGCATTCACACAGTTATACCTGGGGTGAAGACTATACAAGAATTGGAAGAGGTTGTCCTATGTTCTGAAATGCCCTCACTCCCAGATGATGTGATTGCCAGCCTAAAGACCCTCCATCGAAGCAATTTCAGAACAGTGTCCTAGGAATTTAAAGACCTATAAATATGATCAGAGATATCTTAGGAGATAGATGAATTCAACCATAACTTCGATCGCTGGTATAGAGGTTGGTCATTATACAGACCTATCCAACGGTACAGGTTGCACTGTGATTTTGTGCAAGAATGGTGCGACAGGCGGAGTTGACGTGAGGGGCGGTTCACCCGGTACTCGTGAAACAGATCTTCTTAGGCCTATGCGCAGGGTAACTGAAGTTCACGGTGTTGTATTGAGCGGTGGTAGTGCCTATGGACTTGACGCTGCCACTGGTGTTGTAGAGTACCTAGCTGGCCAAGGAATAGGGGTTAAAGTTGGGCCTACAGTCGTACCCATAGTGTCATCGGCTATTTTATTCGATCTAGGTGTGGGTAATTCAGAGGTAAGACCGAATTCAGCTAACGGAATGTCGGCTTGCGAGACAGCCAGCGTGTCCCCAGTGATTCAAGGGACCGTTGGAGCAGGAACAGGTGCGACTGTTGGCAAGGCATTAGGTATAGACTCTGCAATGAAAGGCGGAATCGGGTCTTCTTGTTTGACATTGCCGGACGGTACAAGTGTAGGTAGTATCGTAGCTGTTAATTCATGGGGAGGAGTTATTGACCACAAGAAAAGGGATATTTTGGCGGGCCCGCTTTCGGGAGATCCTAAACGGCCCACCGATACTTTAGAGTTACTATTTAAGTCCGAACCCCTTCTGGGAGACGATGTATTGTCAAATACCACCATAGGTCTGGTGGCTACGGATGCTACACTCACAAAAGAAGAAACTAACTTTTTAGCGCAGGTCAGTCACGACGGGCTTGCCTTATGCATTAGTCCATGTCATACGATACGGGACGGTGATACGATGTTTAGTATGGCTACTGCGGAGAGTACAGTGGTTCCAGATATAACCAGTTTGTGCGCGGCCGCGGTTGAGGTGACTGCCCAAGCCGTTCTAAATGCAGTTAATTCTGCTACCGGCCTTTTTGGATTTCCATCTGCTAGCGAGTTCTAGATATTATTTTCTAGGTATAAGCAATTATTTTTCATTCTCAGCAGATATACCTGTTAACAAATAGGTCTATCACGGATACCATGAGCTTACTAATATCAGGTTCCGAGTCAAATGAGTGGCCTTTTCCTGCTAAAAGTAATAGGTCAGTTGGCACATCACACTCTTCCAGACGCCGGTACATTTCTAATGTAGACGCGTGGTGAACTCGGTCGTCGTCAGTACCGTGAATAAGAAGGGTTGGTGGGTAATCTGGTGTGATGTGTTCTAATGGAGAGGCGT
>CAZBMS010000117.1:0-2529 GCA_964493125.1 uncultured Dehalococcoidia bacterium
GAAGAGAACCTTCCAGTCGGTGCCTCCCACCATGCAATCACCCGGATCAACTGCACCTTATCACTACCTATGAATATGCTGTCAACCCCTGTCTTTGGCGATTTTCAAAGATACTACTGTAAATGCTGCAGTAAATGCCTAAAAAGTGGGGATAAAAGAAATGACCCGAGTGACCGATGCTTGGTAATAACCTTCCGGTCAACTCTCCTCAGTTGCCCGAAGAGAATCTTCCAGTCGGTGCCTCCCACCATGCAATCACCCGGATCAACTGCATCCTATCACTACCTACGAGTATGCTGTCAACCCCTTTTTGAAGGAATTTTCAAAAAGGGGTTACTTACTGCTAATTTCCCCCCAGTTAGATCAGAAAATTTGCGGTAAGTAAAGTTGAAATCAATCATATCTTCGTCCGATATGCTTCTCTCCACGTTCCTTAGACAACAAGACTTGCTTATGCCTTTCCCGAAACCTCATGAGTCTATCTTCAGAAGTATTATCAAAACATGATGGGCAACTAACACCCTCTTCATACATCGTGGACATTTTGTCTTCCTGAGATACAGGATATTGGCATGAATAGCATAAACTGTAGCTCCCTTCGGACAAGCCATGCTTTAGTGAAACCCTATCATCAAAAACAAAACATTCACCTTCCCAGAGAATGTTTTGGCTGGTCACTTCCTCGAGGTACTTTAGTATCCCACCCTTGAGATGATATACCTCCTCAAACCCTAATTCTTTCATATATGCTGTGGCCTTTTCGCAACGTATACCACCAGTACAATACATTGCTATCTTAGTATTGGCACTATCATCATTCCTACTATAAAACTCATCTGCCCAAGCTGGGAATTCCCTGAAACTAGCCAAGCCAGGATCGACAGAATTAGCAAATTTACCTATGGATGTCTCATAATTATTACGGGCATCTATGACCACTACATCCTCACGGCTTATGAATTCATCCCAATCCTTAGGTTCTACATACTGCCCCGATTGTTCTGAGACATCTATGAAGCCAGCTCCCATAGTAACAATCTCGTCTTTAATCTTCACTTTCATTCTATTGAAGTTTTCATGCGTAGAAGTTGAGTACTTTACTTCCAAATCACTGATTTCCTGCCATCCCCTTATTGCGTCTATGACAATCTGAATACAATCATATTCACCTGTTATCGTTCCGTTTACACCTTCAGCGGCAAGCAGTATTGTCCCTAATATTTTCTGCTCTTCGCATATGGACTTCAGAGAAGATCTCTTGAGATCAAGATCTCTCATAGTAGCAAAATGATACAGAGATGCTACTGTAAGGTCAGTGTTTATGGGCTTATGAGTTTTCATCAGTCCTGTTTCCTGCTGTACTGACTTTATTATAAACCTTCAAAGGCTTCACGCGTTATACTGTTGCATTAAGTAACACACAGAAACATCGGTTTGAGAAGGAGTTCCTATGGCTGCATATGTGATTGCTAACGTGGAGATACTCGACTCAGTGAAGTTTCAAGAATATGCGAGTCTGGTGCCTGCCACAATTGAAAAATATGGAGGGAAGTACATCATACGTGGAGGGGAAATTGAGGAGGCTGAGGGTGATTGGAAACCAAGTCGGATCGTTGTCATAGAGTTTGAAAACATGAGTCAGTTGAAAAAATGGTACCACTCTCAGGAGTATAGCGGCCCAATGCAATTGCGCCACGAGTCATCTACCACAAATGCAATCTTCGTTGAGGGTGTGTAACCCTCTTATTGTTTGTTATCGTAGCTGAACAGTAAAGACACCCACCAAAGACTGGTGGGTGTCTTTACTCCTAACCCAAGCTTAACAGATTGTCATTAAGCTTTTCGTATAATTAGATTGGCTCCAGCTACAACTGTTACAAGCATCCATAGCATCCACAGGAAATCCAGCGCTTCAATGGAGACAAACCATGAAGCAAACATCACCAAGGTTGCTGCTGCGAGTATCCCACCTATGGATCTGTTCACTGTATCTGTTTCCTGCAACACTGTAGCTATACCTATAAAGCTGACACTCAACATAAGAAATGTCCAAAGAATATCGCCACCTGAATATTCAGCAACCGCCCCTAAAATTAAGGCGCTACTCGTATCACCTTTATCAAAAGCGTTCGCTGCACCATAGTTGAAATCCATCGACATCATCATACCTGCTGCAATTACCGGTATCGCTATAGCTGCCACTGTAGCAAACGTAGCCCCCTTCTTGCCTTCGCCTTGCAATAAACGAGCCCACAAAGTATAGCCAAGCGCCATTGCCATCATACCGCCAAGACCTAAGAAACTTACTAACTTGGTCAGCGTAAAGTTTTCCATCCCGCCCTCTATATCTGCTAGTATTTTTGCTTCACCAATAGCACCCTCTGGCGCACCCGGAACGAGTGCATCCCATAGAAATAGCCATGTTGCCAACATGACTATTGGCCCCAGTGCAAGCAGATATCCAGTTAAAGTTTTAGATCCCATAAATATAAACCTCCGGTTGGATTTTTTGGGGTGTGAAGAAATGCA
>CAZBMS010000118.1:0-2523 GCA_964493125.1 uncultured Dehalococcoidia bacterium
GATAGCGGTATGAAACGTCTGTTTGCCATTGGTCTATCTCTTTTGATGTTGGTGGTGCCTTTTAAGTGGCACTAGGCTCGGCAATGTCGATTAGAAAAGTAATCGCTTGGGTCCACCTGCGACTAATTAACTCTCGCTTTTCACGAATCTATGCGGCTCTTATATTGACGCCAGAGGCAATCAAGACCATAGACGGAATGAAGTTTTCGATACCGTCTGGGTTTGCGAACTTTTGGGTCGAATGGTTCCTTAACCATCCACAGGAAAAACCCACTCAGGACTGGCTTCGAGAGAACGTAAGGGAAGGAGATCTGGTTTATAACGTTGGCGCACATATCGGCTGGTACGTTGTCTTCCTCCAAAAATTAGGAGCCGAAGTGACAGCTTTTGAGCCAGAACCGATTAACTTTGCAGAATTGGTTAAGAATTCCAGACTGAACGGCAAAGCGACTCTATATCCTGCCGCTGTATCAAACCGAAACGGCTGGGCTGATTTTTACGTTACCGACACCAAGGCTGGGAACGCCTCAGGATATCTGGATACTTATGAGGTGGAAAAGAACACTGCTGTTGGGGATACGAAAGTACCCCTGATGACTTTATCCGATTTACCATCACCTGATATTCTTTTGATCGATGTTGATGGCGGCGAGATTGATGTTCTTGAGGGTGCTAACTTAGAAAATACAAGAGCAGTCATTGTGGAGGTTGCACAATCTACTGAGGCGTCAGTCAATTACCTTTTAGAGGGGAAAGGTTTGTACCTTTCCAGTGCCTCGAAACTAACAGTATTTAACAAAATGATAGAATCAAAAGATGGTCTGCTGAAAAACAAGCGCAGAAGGAATCATATATATGTAACCCGTCACGAACCTTAGCCCACCGATCATCTACCGTAACGCAAACGTAGTAATTAACAGGTTCAGAGGATCACTTGATCACAGCATCAAAAAGATTCGGTTAGGTGTCTACCGATACGACAAGCAAGCTCTATCGAACCAACGTAACTAATGTAATGCCGTTGGTATCCGATTCAAAATAGAAGTTCTCGTTAATTCAGGATAATTCAAGCAAGTGGGTGTCCAGTATTTTACGCATTTTAATGGAGTCTCTCGCTAGGGCCTGACACTCCATTGCTCAAAGCACATCAGCTGCATATTTAACCAAATAAAATATATACAAGCCAAATACTACAAGCCCAAACAAAATGGCGTTAAATATTATGTTCCTTGGTTGCCTCTGCCAAACAGGCATAAGATAGCGGTATGAAACACATCTACATATTCCTGTTTCTGTTCCTGTTTAGTAGTGTTACCGCTGCCAATCAAAGCACTCACGCACATCGGCTTGAAACTGTTTTGTGGTGCGGCACGACAGCCTTATCCTAGTCGCTTCACCAAGTCCTCTGCCCGTAAATGCGTATAGCGCATCAGCATCTTGGTATCTTTATGTCCTGTAATAGTGGCAACCTCAACTGGGTTTAAACCTTTCTCAAATAGTCTTGATGTGGCCTCATGGCGTAAGTCATGGAAGTGCAGATTCTCTATTCCTATCCTTCTGCACAAGCGTAAAAAAGCACCGGACAAACCTCTTGGCGTATAGGTAAAAAGAGGGGATTCTTGGAGTGGAATTACCCCTCCAGATATACTCTGAGAGGCCCTCATTTGCCCTCTGAGAGCAGTTATAGCCTGACTTGAAAGAGGGATGGTTCGGGGCTGATCAGTCTTTGTAGAGGGAATAAAAAGGACGGATTTTGGGAAGTTAATGTGACTTTTTTTAATAGAAAGAATCTCTCCTCGCCTCATTCCGGTCTCCAATGCAAGCGTAATGATTCGATTGAGTTCTGGGTTAGCACCTTGAAGTAATCGTTCTTTCTCTCCTGCCTCTAACCGTCTGGTTCTGAGCTTGTCTGCCTTCGGTAAAGAGATCCTCTTGACAGGATTCTGCAGAATGGAGATGCCCCAATCCCTTGAGGCAACTGTCAGCACTCTGCTTAAGATAGTGAGTTCCCTTTTAAGGGAGGAAGGGGAGACCTCTTGGAGACGGATATCTCTATATGAGGCGACCTCTCTAGGCGTCAGATGAATGAGCCTTAATGATCCCAGATGCTTCTTTAGAGTTCCTAACCTGTAGGCTTCCACCTGTTGGCCTTTGTGAGAGGGAAGAATCTGCCTCTGGTAACGATTGAGTAACTCTCCTACCGTAGTCTGATCAGGGACTTCCACATGGATACGCCGTTCCATGTCTGCCTCAACACCTTTTGCCCACTTCTTAGCTACTGAGATGCTGGCAAAGGTCTTGGTGATAGAAGGGTAGCCTTCCTTCCTTATCTGGACGTTATAGCGGCTGCCTCTCTTTCGGATCGTAGCCATTTTGGCTCCTTAACTGTGTCACTAGTGTGTCAAGGAGGAATCCCTATGGAATACGGTCAGTTTAGACCGCTACAGGTCATTGAAATAAGAGAAGTTAATGGTCGGGGTGAGAGGATTCGAACCTCCGGCCCCTGCCTCCCGAAGGCAGTGC
>CAZBMS010000119.1:0-2337 GCA_964493125.1 uncultured Dehalococcoidia bacterium
TCGCCCATTTCTCTTATACTTATATTCGCATCACACCTGAAGCTACCTTCCTCCATATTCGCAGTAGAAACTTTCAAATATCTCAGAATAGTCCTAAGTTTCACCAAATACTGCCTCGCCTCTTCTGGAGACCTCATAGATGGCTCACTTACTATTTCCATCAGAGGAACTCCGGCACGATTCACATCAAGTAAACTGTATGCTTCACCATTTGCATCATTGCGATGAAATAATTTTGCAACGTCTTCCTCCAAATGAACCCTGTTAATTTCTACCACTCGGTCATTACCGTTCACTGCTATAGAAAGACAGCCTCCGCTCGCTATAGGCTGATCATACTGAGAAATTTGGTATCCCTTCATTAAATCCGGGTATGGGTAGTTCTTACGATCAAATTTTGTTTGCTCTACTATGTCACTGTTCAAAGCTAAACCAGTTCGAATTACACATTCAACAGCCCTCTTGTTGATCACCGGTAAAACACCAGGCATTCCTAAACAAACAGGGCATACTTCAGAATTTGGAGTCGCGCCTTGATAGCCTGATTTGCAAGAACAAAACATCTTGCTTTCGGTCAGCAGTTGCGCGTGTACCTCTAATCCAATTACTGCCTCGTACTCTTTTTTTATCGATGAATTCATAATAATTGTAATGATCCAAGGAAATCGATTATATCAGGTAAGTCTCATTCTAAACCGAATGCTGTAAATCCCAAGCACCAGAACCAAAAAGTGGAACAAATCTGCATTTTCCATGATTGGTTACTGAATATCCCCCTTCAGATTTGACAACTAGTAGTAAATCTTGGGACTGTAGCGAGCCAACCGGAATCACCAAGCGTCCGTTTGAAGCGAGTTGATCTATTAATCCTAGGGGGATCCTAGGAGCACCCGCTGCAACAACAATTGCGTTAAACGGTGCGTCTTCTTCACTGCCAATGATTTCAGATGCCTCACGAATAATAACGGTCTCATATCCCAATAATCTTAACCTCTCCTTCGCAGCATCAACTAAGCTCCTAAAGCGCTCTGTGGTCACAACTGTGCCGGCAAGTAGGGACAATATAGCTGCCTGATACCCTGATCCGGTACCAACTTCTAGTACTTTGTCAGATGGACTAATTGAAAGAAGTGAAATCATTTTAGCCACAATCTGTGGCTGTGAAATGGTTTGTTCTTCATCAATTGGAAGGGGAATATTTTCATAAGCCCGGTGCCTGAGATTGTCCGAAACAAATGCTTCCCTCTGCACTCTGAACATAGCATTCAGAACCCTTGAATCATCTAATTCGGCTCGAAGGTCCCTAAAAAGTTTACCTTTAACGTTGTCAACATTCAAAGCGAATCAGCAACCAGCACCGAGGTTGTACAAATAATGCCTAGCTCTAATCAGGAGGGGTATACCAATTCCTCGCCAACCGCACCCTGTCGAGACGGTTGCTTAACAGGTGTAGAACCCTTAGTTTTCCAAAAAATCTCCGCTATGTCTTGAGTAGCGGAAAGTAAATCTTGAGCCGCTTTCAAGTCTTGAGTTTGCCTTACTTTGCTTGCCGCCTTCAATGCATTAAAAACCTTTGCATGAAGATCTGGGTATTCCTCAACATGCTCCGGTTTAAAATAGTCTGCCCACAATATTCTGAGTTCGGTCTTACACTGTTCCGAATGCTCCTCTTTAACAGATGTGTATCGGCTGATTGCATGAGCGTAGTCACTCTTTTCCTTTTCAGATGCACTGGCGCTAGGAGTCTCGAGAGCCTCTATCAGCTGATTCATCCTAACCGTTGTTAGAGCAGCAATTTGTGCTGTATGTGGGTCATATATTCCACAAGGAATATCACAATGGGCGTAAACTATCTCAGGGGTAACCATCTTTCTCCACATTGTAGACAGGTTTTTTATAAATAACATGCATACCTCCAATTTGAGTACTGACAAGGGCTAGATTACAAGAACAGGCTCGCACCATCAACCCTTAAGTATGGATTGAAATTGACAATAAAATTAAAATCGATGGTATGTTAGCGATACTTAAGCTCTGCGGAACAATAGCTATTAGAATAACTAGTTTTAAAAAATTAGGCTTAGTCCTAAGAACAATCGATGGACCCAGCATGCGCCCAACACTACTTCATGGTGATCGCATATTGGTTGATATCTCCGCTTATGGACCCAATGAACAACCAAGCCGGAGTGACATTGTATTGCTAATCGATCCGGCACAACCTGGAGTACGTTGCGTGAAAAGAATAGTAGGCCTACCTAACGAATACATTCGAATCAATGATTCGTCCGTAATGGTAAACGAAAAACAACTACACGAACCTTATATACAAGACTA
>CAZBMS010000120.1:0-2315 GCA_964493125.1 uncultured Dehalococcoidia bacterium
AACTATCAATCCGTCCAACATGGACACAATTCGCTGCGTGTGAGCAGCTATATCTGCCTCATGAGTAACAACCACCACGGTCAATCCCTCATCTCTATTTAGTGTCTGAAGCAACGAAATAATCTCGGAGCTAGATTTACTATCGAGGTTACCTGTAGGTTCATCTGCCAGGAGAATCGCAGGGCGATTCACCAACGCCCTAGCTATTGCAACTCTCTGTTGCTGACCCCCGGAAAGCTCTCCAGGCTTATGGGAAACTCTGTCACTGAGTCCGACTCTATGTAACGCTTCCAATGCACGCTTTCTTTTGTCATTGCCATCACCATATAGTAACGGCAACTCAACATTCGCCAAGGCCGTTGCCCTAGGTAGAAGGTTATATGTTTGAAATACAAAACCTATCTTCTGGCTACGTATCTCGGCTAGCCTGTCGTCACTCAGTTGCCCAACTTCCTGGCCGTCCAACACATAAAGCCCTGAGCTTGGAACGTCCAAACACCCGATTATGTTCATCAGGGTAGATTTTCCACTACCTGACGCTCCCATAATAGCGACCATCTCACCAGCATCAATCGTGAGATCTACTCCCCTAAGGGCGGATACTTCCACCTCCCCCATGACGTAGGTCTTAGTAACTTTTTCTATGGATATCATTACTTCTTTCCACGTGCAGAGCCTGCTAAGCCCTTTCTAAGTAAAGACAAAGGATTCTTAGAGTCCTCTTCCGCGACTTCGGTAATGATTTTTTCTCCCTCGGTCAAACCGTCCAAAACCACTATCCAGAAATCATCTGTGTTGCCGAGTTTGACAGCCCTTTCTTCAATCTTGCCTTCAACCCATACCTGTACGGTGGGTTGATCATAACTCCCGTATATCGACTGGGTTGGCACAAGGAGCACATTCTTCTCTTCCCTAAGTATGACTACTGCAGTCGCACTCAAGCCTTCTTTAAGCTTTAAAGCTGACTTTGGTTTAAGTTCTATTCTGATCGGATAAGTAACCACCCCTTGCTGATTTCGAGAGGTAGGGGATACAAACGATACCACTCCCGGTATATATTCACCTGGCAAAGCGTCCATTGTGACCTTGGCTGTAGTTCCTTGTTGCAAAAGAAGTACGTCAATTTCATCGACTACCCCATCTACCTCAACAACTGACGGGTCGGAGACCTCAATAATCTTGGTGTTCTTGCCAACATCCTGCCCTACTTCAACCAGCACTTCACCCACTACCCCAGACATCGGAGCCTGCATCGAACTCGCTTCCAATTTTTCTATAGATTCCTCAAGTTCCACTTGAGCAGTTTTCACATTCTCATTAGCCAGCGCCAAATCTAAAGCGTTCACACCTGACAATAATTGAGTCAAGTCATCTTCCGCCTTAGCCAAAGTCGCTTGGTTCAACTTCAGTTGTTTTTCTTTAGCTGCCACATCAAGTGAGTCCACTCCTTTCAACAATGTATCAAGAGACTCACGAGATGAATCTAGCGAGTTTATATTGTTAGAAAGTTGAGTTTCAGCACCTATGATGGCTAGAGCAGCTGATACTGATGTACTCATCAGAGTTCTGCCAGCCGCCTGATATTCGTTCCACGCCGTGTCCATATCAAGCTTAATACAAAGTACCTTGCCTCCCCCCAACTCCGGGGCCAAATCTATCGTTATATCAGGGCATGTAGGTAATATTTCGTGAGTGAATAAATTGAGCCAGCTATACACTACTGCTTCATGCCATACCGTATTTGGATCATCTTTTGGCAGCCCTTCAGTTCTTGCCCACCGTCCCAAATCCTGATATCGGCTATCCTTGTGGAAAACTTCATCAAGGTCTAAACCCCATTCAGCAAGTAAAGTATCTGGGTTCATTTGCAGCTGGTTGCCACTTATCGTAATGCCTAGCCATTTATCAAAAACCCCAATATAATCAGCCTCTTTCTCGTCAAAATCTTCTTTTGCTGTTTCTATATTTTCCGCGCCGCTTTGCCTCTTAGCCTCTAAATCATGAATTGAGGTCATCTCTTTATCCTGCGCCAATCTCACTGCCTCATATGCATCCTGTAACTCCTTGTCAGTTATTGCCGATACATCTTCAAGCAGTTCTTTAGCGCTTCTAACAGATATTGCGCCATTAGCAATAGAGGCATAAGCCTGAGCAATCTGTAAGGCGTTATCTGGTGCCTTTAACTCTTGGAGTGCCTCCTTGGCATTCGCTAATGCAACTCTTTTTTGAGCTACTGTTTGCTCGAGAGAAGCAATCGTGGATTTATCCAATTTAGCAAGTTGCTCACCCTTTTTGACTTTGTCTCCCTCGCTTAC
>CAZBMS010000121.1:0-2234 GCA_964493125.1 uncultured Dehalococcoidia bacterium
ATGCTCGCACTTCTGTTGCAAACATTAAAAACCAGGCGCAACTTGAGGATGCAAAAGTTGCAAAAGGGGCTGGATTATCAACTGATGTTTTGCAGGCCAAGATCCAGCTTGCTGGTGCGGAAGCTCGACTGAGTCTTTCAAAAGGGGCTTTACGCCAAGCCATCAATCGATATCGAACAGTCTTTGGACATGAGCCCCCTGCGGCTTCTGACATACCCATACTGGATATCCCACTTTATAAATTACCCAGAACAAAAGAAGAGTGTGTTGGGCTAGCCTTGAAAAATAATTTCCAAATACAAACTCTACGAAGTAGCGAGGAGGTCGCAAAGGCGAGCATCAAACAAACTCGCGCAACCTCTTTCCGACCTGACCTAAACCTGATATTCGATTCTAAATGGAAGAGCAATGTATCCGGTATTGTCGGCGACACCACTGAATGGATTGCCAAACTAGAAATGAGATATAACTTCAACGTAGGTGGATCGGCGATGAATAGCTATAGGGCTAGCCAACAAAATTATCTCGCCGCCTCCAATCAAATGCAAGACGCAAGAACCCTTGTTGAAGAGCAAGCCAAGAATACCTTTGAGCAACTCCAGGTAGCCCAAGAAAATGCCGGATTCCTAGAAAATCAAGCCAACATAGCAGGGGAATTCCTGGCTCTGGCTCGCGAGGAAAGGCAACTGGGAAGACGTTCTCTCATTGACGTTTTAAGCGGGGAGACTGCAGAAATTAATGCGCTTTCAGATGCAGAAGCGGCAAAATCACAGGTTGCAATAACGGCCTATACTCTTCTGTTCATACTGGGAAAATTAGATATCGCCTCTGTAAAAGTGGCCGCCATCATCGTTGAGTAGGGTTGAACTCAAACTACATTCGCATCAACAAGACTCCCTACCCCATCAAGGATGGCAACTAAACTTAATTCATCATTGTAATCTGCTGCCGAACTATTAGAGGCAGTACCAGTTTCTTGATACCTAACTATAACCGCATCGTCTTCACCTTCAAAGAATACCAGCAACATATCCGTATCAGTCGCCCCCTGGGCTACCTGTGTCGAAGAACCGGTTAGTTGAAAGCCGGAATCGGAACTCTCAAGGATAGTTTCAATCCCATCTAAAATCACGCTAGAGGTAGATGTGGATAAATCAATCCCCAATGCTGAGAGATCTGAATCCTCAAACTCGACGAGCCCTGTATCATTACCAGATATCGCTGTAACAGCGCTAGATCCAGCATTGGCGGTGGACAACTCAAGCTGGTTTGTGCCCCCTGTTCCGGCACTGATAGTAGAACCATCACCAGATTTCAATGCGGATGTATAATCAAAGATATCAGCCGCACTTCCAGAGCCTGATGTAAAATTTTGTATTTCCGTCACCCCCAGGGAAGTGGCCGAGCTTAGGGAAATTGTCTGTTGACTCCCACTGCCATCCTGCAATCTCAACAGATCTATATTGGTAAATGTAAAGCCAGAGAAATTACGGTCCCCATTGAAATCCACTGTATCATCAGCCGTATTATCTGAACCAACCGTACCAGTAATAGTAGTAACACCCGTAAAGGTCGTATCTCCATTGATCCGCAAGGTCTGGAGAAAGGATGCTTCGGTCATCGAAATCGTCTCGACATCCGTTATGGTCATATCCCTCAAATCAACATCGCCTTCACCAAATCTACTAAAAACCTTGAGAGAATCCGCTGTACCATCCGCTGTTACGGTGGTCAATTTAGATAATTCATTGGCTCCAATGGAAACCGCTACACCGCCTGCAGCCCCTCCTGTTATATTGAACGTCTCCAACGTCGCAAAACTAACAGTGGAAGAATTATCATCAGGAAAATTTAATTCACTGACCGAAGTAGAGGAAATAGAAAGTGTGTCTGTCCCAGCACCACCCGATACTTCTAGGCCACTGGTAATGTCGCTATCGGCAGCAATCTTAAAAGTATCTGCTCCTGCACCACCAATTAAAACATCACGTCCCCCACCCATTACAAAAATATCATCCCCTCCCAAACCCCGCAGAGTATCGTTTTTCGCGGACCCAGTTAAAGTGCGGCCTATAGAATCATCGGCATCGGTTATATTGTAGCCGTCATCAAATTCTGTCTTTTTAGCGGAGAGATTAGTCACAACATCGGATACAGTTGAAACACTGCTTAAATTGAGCGTGGATCCCGCACCAACCAATGTTACACCTACTCCATCGCTGTCGGCATCGAAT
>CAZBMS010000122.1:0-2233 GCA_964493125.1 uncultured Dehalococcoidia bacterium
GAAAACCAGCGTGCCCTCACGGGTACCGGGAGTTCGAATCTCCCCTCCTCCGCCACTGTGGCCAAACTAATACTTGAATTAGGCAATTTTATTGAGAGAGATAAATGACGACATTTTATGAACCAGATCTTGGAAGCGAGCCAGACAGCCCGTTTGCTCGCGACCAAAGCGGAAAGCTTGTACGAAGGAGTTATTGGTTTGATCTAAGCGACCAATCATTAGTATTAGTAATGACAAAAGGAATTGGCGCGGCTCTGAGAGCGAGCGAGAAAAGAGCACATTTGCTGGATATAGCCAGAGATCATCTGGTGGATGAGTGTTGTCAGGAGATACTGGCTCCAGAAAAAGATCATACTTAATAAAATACTTTAGGTTAGTATGTATTATTGAATAATAATATGACTTTACATATACTTTCTAAGAAACTAATTCTCCTGGGACTATATCCCCATGTCGAGATCGTTATAATCTGTTATGGACGCCTTTGCCGTATTGTCCCACCTGAAATTATCCATCCGACCTTTAAAGGGTTGGTATACATAAGGGGTCTCATCAGGAAAACGTTGATGCCGAGCATTGATTGCATATGCGATCAAGCGAGACCGCTCCTCGATCCTCTGTGCGTCATAAATGGCTACATCGTTATGGATGCCACCACTTTCCACATTGAGCACTGATGACCTTCTATGGAAGCCAAAATTTACGGTAATCCTCCAATCCTGGCTTGTGTTTGCAAAGGACCCGTGAACGGCCTGACGATTACAAATTGCGACATCCCCTGGAGAACATACCATAGGAACCGCCTCAGGGATTCTATCTGCCTCCCCTTTCTTTAACATCTTGGTAATATCTAACTTTCCTCGCTTATGGCTCCCCGGAACCACCCATAGACCATTAGCAGGAGTGCAGCCAAATAATTGTGCCATGAAGCTAAATCCGTGCGTACCCTCATCCAGATTTGGGCTATCCCAGTGAGTAAAGCCATCCTGATGCCACGCAACAGATGCACCTCTACCAGGTTCCTTCAAAAACAGAGCCTCGTTAAACGGAACAAAGTCAGCTCCATTAATAGCTTCAGCCACAGCTAACAAATCTGGATGTCCATACACCCGTAAACAGGCCTCAGAAAACTGCAGAGAACCCAATATTACATAAACGACCTCTTTCGGGGCATTAATACCCGCTTTAGGCTCCGTCATTTGGACTTGGTGGCGTCCATAATTTGCTTCAGAGCCCCCCAACGGATCCCCCAAAGGCTGTGCCCAGTTTAGATTGCGGCCTTTACAATCTGCACCCAAGGCCGGACGACCTTTTGTATCAACATCAGACCCTTTTTCCGATGGCAACCGGTCTAAAATATCTTCGACATCTGCCTCAATATCCCCTAATTCATCTGATTTGAGCACATTCTCAAAAATATAAAATCCATTCTTAGAGAATGATTTCAAAATTGAAGTGTCTAGCTGGCCATCCTCATCAAACTTAATCGGTCCCCGGTTGCCTAAGGCATAGGCTTTTTTTTCTCCTGCCTCCAAATAGGCCTGCATCGCAGATTCATGCTCGCCAAAATTCGCATTAGAAACAATACCGTGGGATTTCATAGATTTCTCCTAAAACGATACATACTGTTAAGACACATTAATTAGCTTAGTTTAACAACATAAAGTTTTTATGGTTAATCTTCATGAACTTCCAATACATCCATGCCTAAAGCCTTACGAAAAGTGTTATGGAAATGGTGAAGAGCCGGCTCATTCCGTCCAAAAAGGAGGTGTTCTAACAACCCATTTTCAGCGGCCTTTTGAGTGCTCTCTCCCATCACATAATCTTGCTCTGATACAGTGCTGATAAAAACCTCGTTCTGGGAGACCACACTGGGTAATGCTCCAGACCTCTTCTCTAAGTTATATATATTTTCTGAAGTAATTTCAGGCCTATCATCACTCTTAACTGATTGGGCTTCGATCAACTCATCGCTAAAGTAATGGCTTACCATTGTACATGATTTACCGGGGCTATTCTTGACGGGATATATCCGTATAAGGTTGACGGTACCCCGCCCGATGACCAACTGAATATTGGGAAAGAGATAATAAAGCACCACGGCACCATGAGTTAAACGCCACTCACTCCTCGGCTTAGTTCGAACTCTGTCTATCCCACGATTAGGAAATACAAACCGGTGATTACGCCCAGTTATTTCGTAGTCTAATGCATCACCATAAAATATGCG
>CAZBMS010000123.1:0-2231 GCA_964493125.1 uncultured Dehalococcoidia bacterium
CAAATACTAGAATAGCCCATTCCAATGGCGTCATCCCCTAGTCCTCCTTAAACGGCACGACGTACTTTTCCCAAAGCTCGGTGGCCATGTCTTGAGCTTTAGCAATCTGGGCAGATGTCATCCGTCCTCTCAAATCATTTAGGGCCGAGAATAGATCATAACCTGACCCGTACTCTTGTGTTTCGAGGATGCTGTACAGCGCATAGGCCAACACAAGATCAGACGCACCTTTTCCATTTTCACCAGTTCCTTCGCCCATTGGTTCTTTGTGATCGAATAAACTCAAAATCTTAAACCGAAATAATTTACAATCTCCTTGGTGATAAACTTAATTAACTTGACGTGATATTGACTGACACTTAGCGTGGTGTCTTGTGTGAAAAAAAAGCACTTTTAGCTAATAATAATACGGCAATAACAGGGAGTAACTAACATGGATGATCGCGATTATGACGCGTATGCGTCAATCAAGCGCCAGGTGACTCTTGACCGGAAGAATTGGCTGACGCGAAGGAAATTGATGCAGGCCTCTACTGCGGCAGCGGTGGGAGCACTGGCTACTGCTTACCAACCGAAGGAGGTATTCGCTGATGTGCGTGGCAAGGTGACACTTTACTTTGCGGAGGGTAAACGCTGGGGTGACACTCAGAGGGCAGTTGCACCATTATTTAGCAAGGTTTATCCCAATGTGGAGATAAACTTTGCAGGTCAACCGATTTCCGATTTTTTTCAGACAGTAATTGCTCGAATGTCAGTAAAGGCGCCTGATTTTGATGTGACTTATATCGATTGGGGGCGTTTCCCTGGCATCCACAGTGTTGGGGCAATGGAATCAATTCAAGCTCGAGTTGACGATGACGCTGGTTGGAAGGCTGACTGGGAAACCGACGTTCCAGCGCAAGTATCTGACCTTTATCGTATTCCACCAGGTGCGGGAGGTGATCTGTATGGTCTTACGGCAGATGGAAATCTGATGACTAGTTTTTATAGAAAGGATGTTTTTGAAGCTAAAGGAATTCCATATCCAAAGACTTGGAGTGATGCTATCGATGCGACAAAGGAATTGCATGATCCACAGAATGGCCAATACGGTCATATCTCATGCTTCCAGAGGGGCGCCTGGGCGGGAAGCGTATTCTGGGCAGTTCATGCCACCTGTGGTGGTTGGTGGTTTGATAAAATGGAACCGGGCGGCTGGAACCCAGCCTTTGCTACAGATTCAGGTTATGAAGCTCTACGGTCACTTGAAGCTGTTATGAAATATGCACACCCCGTGACTTTCAATGCCACTGAAGATGAGTGTAATAAGGCCTTTGCGGCCGGTAATGCAGTATATGGACCACTGACTTGGGGTACTGCGTTATTGAACGACTCTACGTTCACTGAGTTTCATGACAGTATGTTTGTTGATTTGCCGCCATCTGGAGAAACTCCTGGAAGTGGTAATAAGCCTCAGATGGGTGGGCTTGGCCAGTTCTTGAACGCCCACGGAGAAAACAAGGAAGCCGCGTGGGCCTACATGAAGTACTTTAATTCTGGCGACTATACTGATCCTGCTATTGGTGACGCCATAGTTGCTGCTGGCGGTCAGCCGTGCCGTGCTTCAGTGCTAAAACGAAATATGGACCACAATTTCATGGCGGGTCTATACAAAGGATTCCCGTTATCTGTTGGGTATCTTATGCAGATTCCAGAGGCCAATGCTATCCAAGCTTTAATGGGTGAGGAGGCAGCTGATTTTGTTAATGGAGAAAAGGATATAGATGAAGCCTTGAAAGCTATGGATAAACGAACGAGGCGCCTCATGGAGGATGGAGGTTACTACGGTTAACACGCCAATTAAGCACTAAGCCGGTCGAGTGAATAAATACATCGTCGGCTTAGTGCTTTCACATTTTAAGGTTTTATTTATAACGTGTGCCTGCTTTTTGGGGTCGGGTTTACAGGAAACGTGATAAGTTTCCCCAGCCATAAATCGAAATTCATTATCGCTCTGATAACCGTACTTTCCTCTCAATCGGTAGCAGAGGCGGTGAGGAAAGTGCGCATCGGTTAATTCTTCTTACTAGCTAGCAGAGTCCGGAACACCCAATATGTATCCCCCTCCAACAAGATCTGTCGCCAAAGCCCACTTTGGCCAATCACTTCAACAGATTTGGAGAGACCATCTGCAAGCACTCTCTTCAGGCAATACCGTACGCCAGGTCCTGCCCGAAGGTTGATGGCATCGT
>CAZBMS010000124.1:0-2177 GCA_964493125.1 uncultured Dehalococcoidia bacterium
CGAGAAGACGACGCACTAAAAGAACTCGTCGTCGTCGATACACATGACACTCTATTGTTTTTCACAAATCGGGGTCGGGTGTACCCTCTTCGAGTTTTTCAGCTCGCTCCAGATACCTCACGAACTAGCAGAGGCACTCTGCTAGTAAACTTGATTCCCCTCGGCCCGGGTGAACAAATCCAGACTATGCTTGCCACCAAGAACCCCAAAGAGGGGGATTTATTAGTATTAGCAACTCAGCTAGGTGAAGTCAAAGCGTTGAAAGAAGGTGCTCTATCAAACATCCAAGCCAGAGGGTTAATAGTCATGGACTTAGAACCCGGAGATGAACTAGTAAGCGTCAAACAATTAGGAGACGCGCAAGATGTTGTTATGGTCTCGGAGACAGGGCAAAGTATAAGATTTCCTATTAGAAACCTTGCTCCTCGATCTCGTACAGCCGGTGGAGTACGAGGTATGAGATTAAGGCAAGATGACAAAGTAGTAACTATGCTTACTGTAACACAGGATGACAGGTTACTAGTGGTCAGCGAAGGCGGCTACGGAAAAGCAACCCCTCTATCCATGTATCCTACACAAACTAGAGGCGGCCTAGGGGTAAGGACATTCAAAGTCACTGATAAAACCGGAAGAGTAGCAGCCGCTCGTGTAGTATCTGAAAACGAAGGTCAAGAAGTATTCATCATTTCTGCTATGGCTCAGGTAGTTCGGATAAACCTAGAGGATGTACGAATTACTGGTCGAGACACCCAAGGCGTCATTGTATGGCGAGACAGAGACCCAGATGACTACGTAGCCTCGATAGCATGTTTCCAGGAAACGGATTACACCAAGGAACCACCCGAAGCAAACTCAAAGAAGTCTGACAAAGAGTAGAAACGTACAACGGCCAGTATGTAGTATTCTGCATACTGGCCTCAACAATTCCCCGTCGCGGAACTACGGATTCGAGCACATCATAACAGTTTCGAGTGCACTAGCAGTGCAACTATAGATTTGTTTCGTAACCTCAATTACCGTATAATTAAATTTGGTCAAATAAAGTAGTTTCTCCCCAATAAAAGGATTACTGATGAAATTGGTGTTCATTCACGGCGCTGGCAGTTCAAGTTTATCCTCTTACTATCAACTAAGGCACTTCCGTAATTCGAAAGCTCTTGACCTTCCTGGGCATCCTAACGGAAAGCCATGTATATCGATAGAAGGATATCTGGAATGGGTTCGAGGGTTCATAACTGCTCGTAGATATAAAGATGTCATACTTTGTGGACATTCTATGGGCGGCGCCATAGCTATTCAGCATGCCCTAAAATACCCAGATGAGATCCGAGGACTAATACTCATGGGTACGGGTGCAAAGTTAAGAGTACACCCTGACTATCTTGAACAATGTCGCAATCCAGGTAATAACAATAATGAATGGATGCAACATCAAGAGAGCTATTTCGAAGGCGTTGAATCTGATATACAGAGAGTTCTGATGCAAAGAGCTCAAGAAATTGGACCACAAGTCGAATTGAACGACCTATTAGCATGCGACTCTTTTGACGCGATGGATAAAGTCGAAAATATTAAATTGCCGACACTCATATTGTGCGGAGATCAAGATCAGATGACACCCAAAAAATATGCTGATTACTTATCTGACAAGATAGATGGTTCTGAAAAGCGTGTAATTGATGATGCGCAGCATTTTGCACAGCTACAAAACTACAAGCAAGTGAATGCTCATATAGAAGAGTTCGTAAATTCCATTAAATAATTACTAGGCTTTGTTCGGATGGTACCAGCGACTTTGATAAAACATCAGCGGTTCGCATTCTTCACCTTGGCTAAGATTTACTACCTCTCCGACATAGATAGTATGGTCTCCGTAGACGTGTGTGCCAGATACGTTACAGCTAAATGAAACCATCGCATTTTCTAGAACAGGCACTCCAGATTCATCGATATTATAGGTATAGTCCGCATCTCCTTGCCGATCTTCTGGCCGTTTTGCAAAATACGCCCCCAGATACTCTTGTTCCTCCGCTAATATATTTACTCCGAATGTACCATTATTGCTCACAAATCCATGCGTGTTAGTTCCATGGGCAACACACACTAAGACCGTTGGAGGATCTAAACATACAGAGGTGAACGAGTTGGCAGTCATTGAATGTGGGTCACCCTTGTCA
>CAZBMS010000125.1:0-2069 GCA_964493125.1 uncultured Dehalococcoidia bacterium
CTAGCTTGAACATCGTGGCTGTCGTTAACCTGCTCCCAGTTGTCTCCGTTGTCGTCAGAGCGAAAAACTCCTGGATGTTCTGCTTCGATAGTGGTCCATACTCGCCCGGGGCGGGCATAAGAAACAGTAACGCCCATTCGACCTTTGTCTACTTGAGGTAGACCTGGTTTTTCGTTGAGGTTTTCCCAAGTATCTCCCCCATCTATTGAGCGATAAATACCACTCTCAGGGCCTCCTCCGTTTAAACTCCAAGGGGTTCTTTGAACCTGCCAGAAGGTGGCAAAGATTATGAGCGGATTATTTCGATCGATAATTAGATCGGCTGCTCCCGTTGTTTCGCTTACAAAAAGGACTTGCTCCCAACTGTTGCCGCCGTCACTAGAGCGGAAAATACCACGGTCCTTGTTAGGGCCGAAAGTGTGTCCTAATGCGGCGACGTATACAAGATCAGAATCTCTTGGGCTGACTCGAACGCGAGCAATGTGTCGTGTGTCTTCTAATCCTACGTTGACCCAGGTTCTCCCTCCATCAGTGGATCTATACACTCCGTCACCGTACGAAACGTTATTTCTGATGCATGATTCACCCATTCCTGCGTAGATTACATTAGGGTCTGATTCGGATACAGCTATGGCTCCGACAGAAGAAGTTTTAAGGAAGCCGTCTGAAATGTTTTCCCAGTAAGTACCACCGTCGTAAGTTTTCCATATTCCGCCCGCGCAGGCGCCAAAGTAGAAGATCATGTCTTCTGTTGGGTGGCCTGCTACCGCGACTACCCTTCCACCTCGTGGATGACCAATACTTCTCCACTTCATGGAATTGATAGCATCAGACGCTAAATTTTTAAAACCCGGCATGCTTCACACTCCTGACCCAAAATGGATCAATATTTTTGATTAGCCCTGTTTGCAGTGCGAACACTAGCTAGCCCCACTTGTAGTAGATCGTGGTACTACTACGCTAGACTATCAAATAATTGCGACGTTCAAAATACCTCGGGCGAGTAAGCGACAACAGTTAATAGAGAACTTGCCTTAAGATTAGGCTGAGGGATATTTATTTAGCCACCAGTTAGCAATTTCATTGCGACCTGCAAACCATACGCCAGATTTAGATTTTGCATATTCTAGAAATTGTGCTAACGCCAAAGCTCGGGCTGGTCTTCCAACCATTCGGCAATGTAATCCAATTGACATCATTTTGGGATGGGTAGCCCCTTCTTCATAAAGCCTGTCGAACGCGCTACGCATTATTTCGTAGAAGTCGCTGGGGCGTGATATCAGACCTTGATGAAATTGGTAATCGTTGACTTCTAGTGTGTACGGTACTACCAGCCATTTACGATCCTTAACTGTCGCATAGAACGGGATATCGTCGGCGTATGAGTTGCAGTCGTAGAGGAACCCCCCTTCTTCGACAAGCAACTCACGGGTATTCACGCTTGGGCTTGATCGGGTGTACCACCCTATAGGTCTCTGGCCAGTAGTGAGTTGTATGGATTCTACAGCCTTCCTAATTGTTTTTTTCTCTGTTTCACGATCCATGCTGTGATATTCTTCCCATCTATAGCCGTGACCGACAATATCATGTCCTCGATTAACAATTTCCTTAGCTACATCTGGGTTACGTTCCAAAGCAAGGGCACAAACGAAAAAAGTGGACTTAACACTGTAATCGTCTAATATTTTGAATATTCGCCATACGCCCGCCCTACTCCCATATTCAAAATTCGATTCCATGTACAAGTCACGGTCACCTGGCTTTACCACCGATGGACCTTCACCTTGTGAATCCCCATCTAGAACGGAATACTCGGAACCTTCTTCGTAATTTACTACTACTGAAACGGCTAGGCGTTCGCCATTAGGCCACTCTACTTTTGGTGCATTTTGTCCGTAGCCGATAAAGTCGCGTTCCATTACCATATTGAACTCCTAATCATTGGTTTGGCGGGTAGTTCTCTAACCACCAGTTGGCGATATCTATTCTTCGTGCGAACCATACGTCGGGGAGGGATTTCGCATATTCAAAGAATTTCTTTAGTGCCGCTGCACGTCCTGGTGTTCCTA
>CAZBMS010000126.1:0-2062 GCA_964493125.1 uncultured Dehalococcoidia bacterium
CTTTGGCGACATCACATGTGAATACTAAGAGTCCGGTTCGTCGGCTAATATTCCAGAAAACATTTGCGGTTCCTGCTTGAAAGTTGCCGGTAGTGAATATGTCTATTCCTTTGAGGCGGGCCGCCAGGTGGGCACATGGGATGGAGCCAAGCAAATACCCTACTATGATGGAAGCTATTAATTTCTGTATTAATAACCAGTCGAATATTAACATTACCAGTACTAGGATACCTTTTCCGGTCGAATACTTTGATATATGGGAAAGAATTTTGATTGTTTGTCTATGGATGAGGTGTAATCTTTAATCATTTCTCCATGCAAGGCCATCTGTGATTTTAAGGAAATCCGCTACCACAAGAGGATTTGACGCGATTATGCTGGGAGTGTAGAGGTCTGCCGGATTGCCTTGTTTGTCCGTAACTATGCCTCCCGCTTCCCTTACTATCAATAGACCAGATGCAATGTCCCAGGGTGATAGGCTGTGATGAAAATATATATCCAGTCTGCTTGCAGCTGAATAAGCCAACCCCAATGCTGAGGATCCCATAAGTCGTATGCCCTGCATGTTGGGCCATAGGTGTCTTATCAGGTCCAGGGCTAGGGTGGCTTTCTCTCCAACGTATCCCATGTCGAATCCCATTAAAGATTCAAGTACGTTCGTTTGTTCTGTGATCTGCAATCTTGTTCCATTGAGGAAGGCTCCGTGTCCCTGCTCAGCAGTGAATAGTTCGTCTCTGATAGGATCGTAGGTGACCCCAGCGACAATCTCTGAACCTTTAGCTAAAGCAACAACTATGCAAAAATGCGGTATCCCTCCAGCGAAATTGCGAGTACCATCTATAGGGTCTACCACCCAGGTGTAATCTGAGTCATTTGTAATGGGTTCTGACTCTTCCGCTAATATACTGAAGCCCGGAAAGTTTGTGTTTAATATATCTACAATTATTTTTTCGCTTTCGAGATCGACATCGGTTACTACGTTTGCCCAACCCTTGTAATTGATCTCCTTTTCCGTTAGAAATCTTTCTTTAACTATTTTACCTGCGGTTCTGGCTGCATTTATGCTTACATCCAGCACTCCTAATCCTGAGGTGCCGATGGGTAATTGTGAGTTGCCACTTGTCATTTTGTTAGCTGTCCTTAATCGTGATTCTGGAATGTGCTATGAAACTTTACGATAGTCCCATCTTTTCATAAACTTCTTCAATTGTAGATTGTGCTATTGTGCGTGCGGTTTTTGCTCCTGCGGAAAGTATGTCTTTTATATCGTCGGGTCTTTTGCTCAATTCACTCCGTCGTTCTCTCATGGGGCCAAGATAAGTATTAAGGTTTTGAGCTAGTTGTCGTTTGCAGTCGACACAGCCGCGAGTAGCAGATGTGCATTCTTGCTCTATTGTGGCCACGTCGGACTCTTTGGTGAAAATGTTGTGAAGGGAATAAACATTACACAGGCTAGGCCTTCCGGGTGTGTCTCGAGTGGTTCTTTGTGGGTCAGTGAATGCAGTAAGGACGCGTTTAGTTGTGTCTTCGTCAGTAGAGGCTAGATCAATGTGGTTGTCTAATGATTTACTCATTTTCTGCTGGCCGTCTAACCCGACAATCAATGGAACTTTGGTTAGCTTGGCTTGAGGTTCTGGGAATGTTTCACCAAATCTACTATTGAAGCGTCTAACGATTTCTCGTGCCAGTTCTAAATGTGGTAATTGATCCTGTCCAACGGGAACTGTGTCCGCTTTGTAAAGTATGATGTCGGCGGTTTGGAGTATAGGATAGCCGACTAAACCATAATTAACGCTTTCTTCCGTCTGGTCCATTTGTCGGACCTTTTCTTTAAAAGTTGGTACACGCATCAGCCAGCCGAGGGGGGTCACCATGCTTAACAATGTGTTTAAAGTCATTACTTCCGGGATATGCGATTGGATAAAAATAGTGCTTTGATTGGGGTCAATGCCTGCAGCAAGCCAGTCTAGAGCCATTTCATATATGTTTGGTCGAATGTTGGAAATATCTTCAGGTGTTTCTATGGTCGTCAATGCATGTATGTCCACAATGGTATATATAC
>CAZBMS010000127.1:0-2053 GCA_964493125.1 uncultured Dehalococcoidia bacterium
GCAGATATAGAAGATTTCGGGACGGCACGAACCATCTCTTCGACCAAGGATGAAACAACTATAGTAGATGGCGGCGGCTCTGAAGCAGCTATTCAAGCGAGAATAAACCAGATCAAAACCCAGATAGAGGAGACTACATCTGAGTTTGACAGAGAGAAACTACAGGAAAGAATGGCAAAATTATCTGGTGGTGTCGCTGTAATTAAGGTTGGAGCAGCTACCGAGATTGAACTAAAAGAACGCAAAGCAAGAGTCGAAGATGCTTTGTCTGCTACAAGGTCCGCCGTAGAAGAAGGTATAGTAGCTGGCGGCGGAGTTGCTTTAGTTCGAGCATCACGAGCTCTAGACCAAATCTCTGGTCTTACTCAGGATGAAGAGATCGGAGTTAACATAATTCGACGGTCCGTGGAACAGCCCTTAAAGCTCATTGTAGAGAATGCGGGCTCCGAAGGGGCGGTAGTATTAAACCAAGTTAAAGAAGAAGCTGATGACTATGGGTACGATGCTGAACTCGGTGAATTTGGTCCAATGCTCGAAAGAGGCATCGTTGATCCGGTCAAAGTTACACGATATGCATTGCAAAATGCTGCTAGTGTGGCGGCGATGGTATTAACCACTGAATCCATGATCACGGAAATACCAGAGCCTACCCCTGCTGCCCCTGCTATGCCTCCAATGGACTACTAGTCTAGACCTAGCCTTAAGGTATGGAGAGTTTAGTAATAGCCGTCCCGCAATCGCGGGACGGCTATTTTTAGAAATTGCAAAATATTCTGACACAAAGAAAATAGTGTTGTATGATCTTCATCAGGACTGAATGGAGGTGCTATGGCCGGTAGGAAAGTTTACGCCTCGTCGGATAGCGCTTTAGCGGATGTATTTAGTGGCGCTACCTTATTGATCGGCGGTGTCTCACACCATGGTATACCAAACAATTTAATTGAAGCTGTAGCATCAAAGGATATATCTGGATTGGTATGCGTATTTTCTCCGTGTACCGATCATAGTGATCTCTCACTTGGTGCCTTAGATCCACTGCTTGAAAAAGGTCAGATATCTCGGTTAATTACCGCTTTCCCTTATTATCAAAATACAGGCAGCTTAATTGAGTCTCAATGGAATTCGGGACACTTGTCGATAGAAGTGATACCCCAGGGACTATTATCTGAGAGATTACGTGCGGCTGGGGCTGGGTTAGGCGGTGTGTTTAGTCCGGTGGGTGTAAACACTTCTTTATCTGATAGTTACGAGATTCAGGAGATTGACGGGAAGCAATGCCTTTTTCTTGAGGCGTTGCGAGGGGACTTTGCTTTGATCAGCGCCCAACAGTCCGATGAATTGGGAAACTTGGTATACAAAGGAATCGAAAGAAACTGGGGGCCTGTCATGGCTATGGCAGCCAACATAACGATTGCTGAAGTGACAGATATTCTCGAGGCAGGCGATTTGGATCCGGAATTGATTATAACCCCTGGTATTTTTGTGAATCGATTAGTTCAGCCTGCGCGATCATAGATAGATGGTAGGTTCGATATATGGTTGATAGGAAGACACTAACTTTAGATGAATTGGCACTTCGTATAACTAGAGAAGTAATGCCAGGAGATCTTGTCGCTGTTGGAAATGGCATGCCAGATGCAATTAGCAAACGTTTATCAAGTGAACTCCCTGCTTGGGTAATAGATGGACTTGGATCGCTAACTGTTACAGATGGAGTTGGTAACTCTGTCGATAACATACAGGGTGGTTCTGTTCATAGTATTAGCGACGTAGCAGCTATGATGCATGGAGGACATGTTGATATCGCGATTGTTGAAGCTGGTGAGCTGACTGCATCGGGAGATATAGTTTCGTTGTCGACTCTGGGTGCAAGTAGTTTGTCAGCGCCTGGATGGTCAGTGGATTTACTTGATAATTCTAAGCGAGTAATAGCCGTTGCAAGACATTTCAACAGTAATGGCGAGAGTGTTTTGAGAGATACTTGCAGTGTTAACCCTGATGGTGTGGGTTGTGTTGATATGATAATTACTGACATTGCTGTACTGGAAGTAAG
>CAZBMS010000128.1:0-2010 GCA_964493125.1 uncultured Dehalococcoidia bacterium
GTAGGCCTGAATCCCCGTATGAAATCTTCGTAACTGTACGAAGGGTGTAACTGCACATTCTCGACAAAGTTGTCATCTTTAAACCCTATTAATGCATAAGCTAACTTCTTTGCGATGAAGGTTTTGCCAACTCCTGGAGCACCTTGGAGGATCAGATTGCTTTTATCTCTGATCCTGTCCAGAAGGCCGTCTATATCTGAGACGGATAGGAATACTCCTTCGTTAACAATATCTTGAGATGTATATGGTGTCTGAGATGTTGCTCCATTACCCCACCAAGGTGCGAAGTAGTCGTAATCTTGAGTGTCACCGTAAAAAGCAAATTTTATAAGCTGTTGTGCCGCTGGGTCAGATTTTTTCAGATACCAAATATGCCTAGTTGAAGTGTATCCAAACCAATCCCTTTTGGTATCAACTCGGGTCCAGTCAACCTCCATTGTTTGGTCGTGGCCAAAATTATTGATGATTGTGCCAATCGCAGGAATAGTAAGCTTGGAAAGACGCACACCTGAATTAACGCCGTTGCTAATATCCCAAGGGAGATCTTCTGTGACCAGTGAATATTCCTTTATAGCGATTCGGTCACCCGGTCGCATAAACTGTATAAGGTCTTCAACTGGATTACCTTCATCACATTCCCAGATTCCTTCCTCGATGAATCTGCTGGTCTGATCGATTCCCTTAACCTTCGCTGTAACCATCCAATAGTCACGATCATAATCAATGGAATTTTCTGGCTCAGGAGAGGATATGCCCCTGTATGCTAGAAATTCCTGTTTGGTCTGATCATCCCAACTTTCTATTGGATCACTCGTAGTGACACACCAAACCAATGATTGCGCCTCGAGAAAACTTAAACCGGAGACGCCTTTATCCTCACATCGGTCAATCATATCTGAAAGGAATTCCATTGCCTTTACGTATAACCCTTGACCTCTAAATTCTTCAACTTCAGGCACTCCATAATAATTTGATTCGTTGGTGAGACGATACGCTTTCTGAAACGGCTGAGCCCGATATATGGGGAATTTCCAAGGATCAATCGCCATCATTAGGAAAGATCCGATGACTTCTTTCATACCAAGCGGAACTTCATAATAATAAAGGGGATGCATAAAACCTGAAATTCTACGGAAACCTTCGTACAGTATGATTTGCTTTTCGCTAAGAATGCCCTCTTTATCATCTGGGCCTTGATAGAGCCCCCAAACCATCTCTAGGGCTGATTTTGCAGCAGAGAAGTAGTCATTTGCTGGGTCTAAATCTAAATACGATAAGAACTCACTGTGTGATCTCCAATATGTTAGGTTATTGGGCGGCCCAAAAGCATCTCGCAAAGCATCTCGCAAAGCGACGATCGACTCTTCCGGCACGGGGGAATTTTGATCGTTTTGTACCATTTCCTTTGCGAGGTTCAGCTTTTCAGCTATAGCTAACTTGTAATTAATCTCAGATTCCCTGAACCCCTCCCATTCATAGAAAGCTTTCGCCCAACGTATGAACTGATCCCAATCCTCGTAAGGTTCTGTGTCAGGAGTGGGTCTCTCTGACTCCCATTCTCTATAATTTTTCAAACCGAGGTCGTAAAATTCTTTATCAGATAATGCGAGAACAGATTCGCATTCAGGAGTTGTATACCAAATCCCCTTTTCCTTTTTTATCCACCCGCTTTTTACAAGAGAAATGGACTCATAATGGAAATGGGAATACCATCGTTCATATCCAGACTTTTCCAGAATCTGCAATTCTATCTCATTCAAATTAAGGGATGTTCTGACAGCATTTATTACCTCGCCACTTTTTAGAGCACCTCCTGCGTCTAGTACTGCTTTAACTCCGCATTTCAGCATCTGTCCCGTTCTTTCATTTGGTATAAGAGCCATAATGCCTCCCTTACGTTGATTGCATTTTCTGTATTGTTAATCAAATGAGATTAGATAGTTCTGTAGTTTTAGTTATTGTATCTTTCTGTCACATATATCATAAAACCGGCATGGTCTGCATTTATAG
>CAZBMS010000129.1:0-2005 GCA_964493125.1 uncultured Dehalococcoidia bacterium
TTTTCTCAATGTATCGCCAGCTTCTATGATTCAAAGTGACTGCTATAACGAAAGCTTCTTGAATCCATTCAGCGGGATATATATTTTCCGCTTCTATAAGTTCTTCACTTAGCAGAGGTGTTAATACTCCGATGTTTTCTTCATAAAGCTTAAATATATTTGGAATGGCCTCAGAGTAGCTTGGATCTATTGGCTCTTCAATACCAAAGTCATTTTCTTTAAACTTTGTAAATGCACTTCTACCTGGCCCGTCGTTGAGAAAAAACAATGTACCATTGGTGTGTTTTTTTTCGAGTGTGACACCCCGTTTGACTGATAGGCTTATTCCTTCAGATATTGCTCGTGTATTTCCCTTGAAAGCCTTTGTGAGAACCAAATCTGTTTCCAGCTCTGAAATGGTTACCCAAAGTCTGCGGCTTCTCCTTTCTCTGATCATAGCTATTAATCTGAGAGTGCACTTCAGTTCTTCGATGGATTCTATTTCTTGTAATAGTTGCGATGTGAATCCTGCAGGAATCGGAACATAGTTTGTGTGAGATGGGAAATAGGATTCGTTGTCCATGGCTAAACTGCTCGGTGTGCTGCGAGGTTTTCAAACCTTGAAAATTGGTCTCTAAAATAGAGGTTCATGTTCTTCAAAGGACCGTTTCTGTGTTTAGCAATTATTAACTCGGCTATGTTCTTAGGATAGGGTTCCATCGGGTTCACTCGTTCCCACGCATCCTCATCTAAGTACATGTCATCTCGGTAAATGAAGGCTACGACATCCGCATCTTGTTCTATGCTACCACTGTCTCTAAGGTCTGAAAGTTGGGGTCTATGGGAGGGCCGTTGTTCGACGGCTCGGCTGAGTTGTGACAATGCGATTAAAGGCACATTTAAATCTCGTGCTAATCCTTTTAATGCTCTGGATATGTCGCTCATTTCTTGGACTCTATTGTCAGACCTTGATCCGCCCTGCATTAACTGAAGGTAATCTACGACTATAAGGTCAACTCTTTGTTCTAAATGAAGCCTCCTAGCCTTACTTCGCACCTCTATGATTGATTGAATCGGAGTATCATCAACAAAGATTGGTAAATCTGAAAGTCCTCCTACCGCGTTGATAACCCGTTGCTGTTCTGCTTCACTCATCAAGTTTATTCTTATGCTATGACTATCTACTTGGGCTTCTGATGAAAGCAACCTCATTGCCATCTGCTCAGCACTCATTTCCAGACTGAAAATCCCTACATTAAAACCGTTAGAGGCGGCATGTTGCGATATGTTTAGTGCTAATGTGCTTTTGCCCATACTTGGGCGAGCTGCGATAATTACCAAGTCTGACCTTTGTAGCCCCCCAAGTACGGTGTCCAAGTCGATAAACCCGGTGGCAATAGGGCCCAAGTTCAAACTGGGGTCTTCGTCAAGTGTTGAAGAGTCCTCAAGATATTTATCGAGTATTGATCTAAGAGGGACAAAGTCCCTGTTTTCTCGGCGCGATCTAATCTTAAACAGCAACTCTTCTGCTTGTCCAAGTGACGATTCAAGATCTGCATCTTGCTGGTACCCCAAAGCGGCAATTTCGGTGGCTGCAGATATCAAATTACGCATTGTTGCAGACCGACTAACAATTAGAGCGTAGTGCTCTATATACACGGAAGTAGGAACACTTGCTACCAGATGGCTAAGAAACGCTGCCCCCCCGCTGGTTTCCAATCTGCCTAACGTCTCCAATTCATGAGAAACGGATATTTGGGTTATTGGCTCTCCTCGTTGGAAAATGGCCAAACAAGCTTCATAAGACCATCGGTTTCTTTCCCTGTAGAAATCTTCTGGTTTGAGTACTGGTGCGACATGTACGAAAGATCCCCCATCAACAAGGATAGAGCCTAAAACTGCTTCCTCAGCAGCGTCGTCGTGGGGAGGGACTCTATCACTGTACATCAAGGCTGGGATCCCTCAGCTTTATCAGTTTCGGCTGATTCCTCTGAGGGTTCGACCGCTGGTTCTTCAGTTTCGGCTG
>CAZBMS010000130.1:0-2005 GCA_964493125.1 uncultured Dehalococcoidia bacterium
TTCTGCCATGCTGTGGGCATGGCGGTATTTCCCTATGTTGCATTTATTTTTATTCAGTCTAGAGGGTGGCAACAGGCATGGATCTTATTAGGAGCCATGGTTTGGGTGTTTGCTCTATTGCCAGTATTAATATTCATTCGCCAAAGCCCTGAGGATTTGGGTTTGCTCCCAGATGGTGATACTGCTCATCAATCGGATGATGAAGTCGCCCAGGTAAATAGTGAAGAGCCGAGGTGGAACGTTAAAGAGGCTATTGGAACCAAGTCGTTGTGGTTATTAGCTATAGGTACTGGATTCCTGTATTTGATTCAGTCTGGTACTAATATGCATCAAGGCGCGTATTTCATTGATCAAGGCCTCAGCCTGAAGATATCGGCACTGGCTGTTAGCGGTAGTGGAGTTATGGCTGGGGTTGGGACTTTAGCTTGGGGATGGTTATCGGAAAAAGTTCCGGTCAGATTTGCTTTTGCTGCAGTGGCATTGGTTATAGCAGTGTCTATAGGATTGTTCCCTCAAGCCGACACAAATATAGAGGCCTTGGCATATGCAGGGCTATTCGGAGTCGGAGTTGCCGGTATGCTCGTAGTACCACCAGTGGCATATGCTGATTACTTCGGTCGAAGTTCTCTGGGTGCAATAAGAGGAGTTACCGAGTCTATGTTGGCCGGAGGGCAAGCGATTGGCGCGGTGTTGTCCGGTTACGTTTTTGATGTTACAGGAACGTACATGTCAGCATTCTACGGATTTGCAGTTCTCGGCGGAATCACAGTTTTAATGGGACTTTCAGCGAAACGCCCATTAAAGTAGCTTGGCTTAGAGCAATTAGATCGTAAAGAATTGATTGGGATGTTTATCTGAGACCAACACTGGTCAGCAGTTCTATTAATTCGGTTTTTGTAGCGCTAGTTATCTGAGGGCCTGGGTGACGCACTCTTGGTGATTTGATCAGACCTCGTTCGAACAGTGATTGTTTTCTTATGGCTACCCCTATTCCTTCCTGGAATTCAAACAAAAATGCTGGCAAATGTTTCCGGAATATGGATTCAGCAGACGATATGTCTCCAGCATACATATAATTACAGATGGATACTAGAACTTCAGGGTATGCAAAGCCGGTCATTGCTCCGGATGATCCCCTACGTAATTCGTCTAGTAAAAACACACCTCCCAATCCGCCAAAAATAGACATTTTGTCGCCTATTATATCTTTAATCGCTGTTATTTTCGTTGGAGTAGGAGGATCCTCAAGTTTCAGATAATTTGCTTGAGGGATAGTATCAACCACGCGGCCAAAAAAGGCTGGAGGCATATGTACCCCAGAAGTTTGCGGATAATCTTGAACAACAATCGGTATATTTATTGCCTCGGCGATCCTCTCATAATGAGTTAATAAAGAGTCGAGGTTTGGTTTCCCCATACTTGGGGCCGAAACCATCACTGCCGCAGCTCCTATCTCTTGTGCTTGTACGCAATAGTCGATAGTGGATTTAGTACCGGCGGCTGTGGTACCTAAGGTGACAGGCATGCCATTTGCGCTATCTATAACCTTTTTGGCTACCGCGGTCCGTTCTTGGTCGGTCATTCGTGCAGCCTCTCCGGTGACTCCGAGGGCAACTACGCCCTCACAACCACTAGATCGAGCTTCTTCCAGAAGATTTTCTATAGAAGCTAGATCTATAGTTTCATCGTCGTTAAATGGGGTTGCTAGCATCCAGTGCACGCCTGTAAATCTTTCTGTCATAACGTATTCCTATTAGCAGATCACTATATAAGGCCGAGCTGTGAGAGGGTTGTTTGGCCCGTTCTAGATATTTCTAATCCTGATTGTAGGCCAGACTCATACTTGCTACGTAGTTCTCTTAGCAAATGTGGGATAGGTTTATACCCTTCAGATAAGTGCTCTGAAAGTTCTTTTAGCGAGTTGTATGCCTCGTCAACGTTCCACGAAAATGATAACAGCCACGCTAGTTCCCGTTCGTTTTGTGGCTCTGGTATATCACTCAAG
>CAZBMS010000131.1:0-1997 GCA_964493125.1 uncultured Dehalococcoidia bacterium
CATGAACGTGGAGCTGCTAGTAACCGCAGGTCAGCACACTGCGGTGAATACGTTCTCGGGCCTTGTACACACCGCCCGTCAAGTCATGGAAGTCGGCAACACTTGAAGTCGCTAGGCTAACCCTTCGGGGAAGCAGGCGCCGAGGGTGGGGTCGGTGACTGGGACTAAGTCGTAACAAGGTAGCTGTACCGGAAGGTGCGGCTGGATCACCTCCTTTCTAGGGAGTTCCATTTATGGAATCCTAGGTCGGTGGCAAATGCCTAGCTTAATTGGTCTTTGTGGAGTGACCACCTACAAAGGAGCATTTGCCTTGGTCACAAACAATGCTCATAAACCTATACCTTCCTTCTGCTATCGACTTGTTAAGAACTATAAAAGAAACCCGGAGTAATTCCGGGTTTCTTTTATTTAGTGCCATTGGAGTAATAATGAATTTGTTTATGAAAATGTGATTAATTCTCATACAGCATGGGCTCATGATTGGCGTGCGTAGAATAAGTTAATGCATATGGCTTATCGGTCCCAAAGATAGGAGGAGCAGCATGAACTTGGACATCAATGGCAAAGTAGGTTTAGTGACTGGAGGCAGTAGAGGCATAGGTCGTGCTACAGCATTGGCACTCGCCAACGAGGGCGCATCAGTAGGCATATGTGCCAGGGGAGAAGTAGATTTAACTAAACAGATTGAAGATCTAGCAATGATTAACCCCAACGTGTGGGGCTCAATTGCGGATGTCACTGATCGCAATGACATTGAGCGCTTTGTGGCAGACTCGGTGGAAAACCTTGGTGGCATAGACTTGCTTGTATGTAACGCTGGAGGCTCACACGGCCAATCGACTCTCGCAGCAACGGACGAAGAGTGGGCTGCTACCTTAGATCTGAATTTACTCCATTCAGTAAGGACTATACGGGCAGTGGTTCCTCATATGATTGAGCGGGGTGGGGGTGCAATTGTCATTGTGTCATCTATATCAGGTTGGAAACCTGGTCCAAGGGGTCAATATGGAAGCGCTAAGGCTGCAGAAATATTCTTGGCAGGCACTCTTGCTTGGGAGCTAGCCGAAAGCAACATCCGTGTCAACACGGTTTCTCCTGGGTCAATCATGTTTGCTGGAGGTAATTGGGAAAGATTCAAAAACCAAAACCCAGCCGAATTTGATAGATGGATGGAAAAAGATCTCCCATTCCACCGTTTGGGGACTGATGATGAGGTCGCTGACGCAATAGTTTTTCTATTATCGAAACGAGCTGCCTGGATAAATGGGGCGAATATAGCGGTTGATGGTGGCCAAGGCCGGCCTTCAGCTCGTTGGTTTGATGGTAGTGGCTATTAATCCATGCTTCCTGAAATTCTCGATAAGAGATCTTTTATTACAAAGTGAATAGCTATTTAGGAGATGGTTCTTAGGACGCCAACTACCCGACCTTGAATTTCAAGATTTTCTGGGGAGACAAAAAATGGGTCCATTTGTACGTTAGCAGGTTGTAATCTAATAACCGTACCCTCATTGTATATTCTTTTTAGGGTAGCTTCGTTTTTGTCTTTCAACCAGGCAACGGCCATTTCACCATCCATGACACTAGAAGCTGGTTGAATGACTACTAAATCCCCGTCGTCTACAAGTGCATCAATCATAGAGATTCCCCTAACGCGGAGTGCATATAGATCAGTAGTTCCTCTCAATCGGATTCCTGCGAGCATAGCAGTTGGAAATTCAATGTGATCGTACGCGTCATCCTTGGTCAACCCATCCTGTGTGGGAAGAGCTAGCGGTTCTCCAGCTGCGATAAAGCCGAGCAAAGGAACTAGGTTAGGAGGTGATCCCTCGCTGATACTTGTTAACCCTATGCCGCGAGAGACATCAGCAGCCCTTTTAATATGCCCTTTTTGAGTAAGAATTCTTAAATTGTAATCAACCACCGATGTAGAACTGATATTACATCCGTATTGAATGTCTCTTACCGTCGGGGGGTATGAATTGGTCCTTATAAAA
>CAZBMS010000132.1:0-1980 GCA_964493125.1 uncultured Dehalococcoidia bacterium
TAGTTATTACTGATCCTTTCCCTGACTCCATAGGCTTAGCATTTGAAAACAGACCGGCTAGCGTCGTGACTGTTAGCAACAATAATACAAACCATAACCATATAGACGATGTATCAGGAAATCCTAAAATGTTCTCTGCCCCTGGAGAATACGAATACTCTGGCGTGTCTGTAAAAGGGGTAATGACCCCATTAGCAGACCCAAGCAGTCGTGAAGAACGAAATGTAGCCTTCACTATCACTCTTGATGGTATAAACATCTGCCATCTAGGCAAGCTAGCAACACCACTAACAACGAGTATTGTGGATGAGCTAGGTCCTGTAGATGTGCTGTTAGTACCTGTTGGAGGTCATGGCCTTATAGAACTAAACGGAATACAACAGATAATGCAAGACTTTGATCCTAAAATAGTCATTCCAATGCAATACAAAACCCAAGGTTTACAGCTCGACTTGGACCCTGTAGACGCCTTTTTAACCATGCAATCCAGTCCAGATCTCCAAAATCAGCCCAGAATATCTGTAACACCTACAAACCTTCCCCCAACTCTCACTATATCACTCCTGAGTCCTCAATCTAGGGCTTCATGACATCCTAATAACGTTGTAAGGACCCCTCGAGCTCGATAAGCGCTGTTTAGAGCCTTCTTCTAATGCGTAGCATCCCAAGTTAAGGGATTGGTCTACGGATACATCTGCGCCTGCTAATAATAAAACTTACTATAAGCGCACTAACTCCGAATACTATCGCATATTTGGGCAATAACGGTATAATCTCATCCCCAACCGCCGGCAAACTGGGAAGGTCTGGAGGTACTGGGAGAGGCTCATTGAACGTCAAATCTACTTTATGAGTCTTGAACCCTCCTGAGAATGCAACGGTCTCGTTAGCTCTGACTCGACCATAATCATTCACCAAATAGATAATGGCAACACGACCGGCTAATCTACGATCCTCGGGATGAAGGGCTAACTTATACTGACCATTCTCGTCAATCGATACCTGGTCCGTTTCGTATACGTGACATCCTGATATGCAGGCGGCAACTTTCAAGTTTTCCCCCACAAAGCCTTCTTTCAGAGTAATCTGACCGATAACGTAATCTGCGTAATATGGTTGGGGCGGACCACCGGCATGAGAAACATCGTTAAATGAACCCTGACTCATCAACATGCCCAACGCAAAAAGCCCTACTACAACCTTCCAAATCCCTTTCATAACTCACCCCTCATATCCCAAACACTTCCTATATATTGGATTGAAGGTGAATTAAATGCCAAGAGCAACAGTTACGTACTATACGCACTTTACGACATCTCTAACACGATAAAGAAGGGGGTACCCATATAGGTACCCCCTTCTTTATTACTCGCCTTCGCTAAGTTAGCTTAAGCTGACTGTCGTCCCATAAAGTAAACGGCTCCTACACCTATCAACGCTATTATTGCAAGTATAAGTGCTATCATACCCATCGCTCCGCCACCGCCAGCACCAGCTGAGCCGGTTGCACCAGCAGGGCCAGCAGGACCAGCAGGACCAGCGGCACCAGCAGCGCCATCGGCACCAGCTTTACCATCTGAACCAGCAGGACCTTGTGGGCCAGCAGGACCTTGTGGACCAGCAGGACCGGCAGCGCCATCGGCACCGTCTTTACCGGGAGCTCCGGATCTTCCAGTGGCTCCCTGTTCGCCGTCAGCGCTTGAACCACTAGTAGCATCTGCGGTCAAAGCAACTTCGCCACAATTACCTTTCTTCCATGTAATCGTTTCATTAGCTGTAAGGGCATCGAGAGTGAAGCTCACTTCCGTTCCGTCACCTGACGGGATTTGCATCGCTCCTATATCCCCTTTTGCAGCAATAGTCTGGGACTTAACAACTGTTCCGCCAATCATAGCGGAAACGACTGTACCCACCGGAGCAGCCAAACCGTTCACCGTAGCAGTTCCTACCACAACACATGGTACGGACTGCGCGGAGGCA
>CAZBMS010000133.1:0-1959 GCA_964493125.1 uncultured Dehalococcoidia bacterium
GCATATATAAATCTCCTCGATGATTTAGTTAAAGATGTGCTCCTAGTTTAACTCAATTGTATACTGTCAGTTACGCTGAGAAGATACTGAATATAGATGCTATTGCGTGATACAGCTTGCCATACTGAGTATACTTGACGTGTAACTAATGAAACTATGGTAAGAAAATGGATTTCAGCTAAACGAGAGCCATTTCTAAATCGAGAGGTTAGATGTTCGACAATTTTGAAAAGATGCAGATAAGGACCACTAGTACTACCATTAACTTAGTTAAAGGGGGCAGTGGCCCCCCCATTTTATTACTCCACGGCTACCCCCAATCCCACACTATGTGGCACAAAATCGCTCCATCGCTCGCTGAAAATTTTACCGTCGTTGCTACTGATTTAAGAGGGTATGGAGACAGCGGCAAGCCTAGTGGAGATAATGAGCATCTGAACTACTCGAAACGCCACATGGCCAAGGACCAAGTCGAGGTTATGCAATATCTGGGATTTAATTCATTTTATCTGGTCAGTCATGACCGAGGTGCCAGAGTCGCTCACAGATTGACCAAAGACAATCCTGATAAGGTCAACAAACTGATAACCCTAGATATAGTTCCGACGCGGCACATGTTTTCAAACGTCAACAAGGACCTTGCAACAAGCTCTTACCATTGGTTCTTCTTGATACAGCCTTATGATTTCCCAGAAAGAGTTATAGGCGCCAACCCAGACTACTTCATCAGATCGAGATTCATGAAAGAAAAAAACGCAGATACTACCTTTACAACGGAAGCGGTGAATGAATACGTTAGGTGTTTCAATAACCCTGATGCAATCCATGCTATGTGTGAAGACTACAGAGCTGGAGCGAGTATAGATTTAATGCATGATGAACAGGATTACACGAACAAAATAACTTGCCCTCACCTGGCATTATGGAGCGCTACAGGTTATGTTGGGCGTACTCAAAATGTTCTTGACGTCTGGAAGGAATACTCAGAAGATGTTACAGGGCATAGCCTGAACTGTGGGCATTATATAGCTGAAGAACTTCCCGACGAGACCTATGAAGCTGTAAACAACTTTTTGTCGTCACAAGCTCAATAAGGGTTAAAATAGCATCACAGGCATCACTCCGATTTACGTTGTCATGTGCTCATGCTGCATGGCTCTCCAGAGATAAAGAGCCGCTCTAAAGGCTATGAAAGTACCATCTAGATCTATAACCTTCTTTGCCTCAAACTCAGGTGCTTTTTTTCCAAATCTAACGGCCCACGCCTCTGATACGACCTCACCTGTCATTTCTTCCAATGCCTTGGCATATGCCGCGACCTGTAGAGCATATTCTCCATACAACCCATTTGACGTCTTCCAATCGATAGCAACCATTCGCCCGTCCCTATAGGCTAATGCGTCCATAGCTCCGGCATATTTGTACTTGGCAGAGTAGACCATGGTTTCTGTCAGGCTAATTTCTAGTCCAGATTCTTTCCTCCAACCAAAAAAGTTATCAATCACTATCTGCATCTCTGGAGGTATGTCAGGTTCAAGTCCATTAATTATCTGCTCGATTAGCAGATGAGCCTGTGTTCCAAAGTCACCAGCTTCATCGCGCACTTGATCAGGTTTCTTCTTAGCCCTTTCTATAACAGAAGCAACCCAATCGGCGTCGATGACACTTGTCTCCATTTCCATATACTCAGTGAGAGTTTCTCTAACTGATTGAAGAGCGACGTTACGAGCCCACGGCACCAACGCTGGTTTGGAAATCACACCCAAAACATTCGTAACGCTGGGAAACAACTCAGAAAAGCCTTCTACTTTATAATGACGACCATTCTGACCGCCATCAACACGAGTAATTAGTGGCGTGGTAATCATTTCACCCCTCCCCATCCAGATACTTAATAAGAATTAAGGTCAATTCCGCTTATATAACTAACATCTATTTAAAAGCCGGCATTACCTCAGT
>CAZBMS010000134.1:0-1792 GCA_964493125.1 uncultured Dehalococcoidia bacterium
AAGAGACTTCAGCACCCCTGGATTGATATACAGGAATGCCAAGCATTTCCGCTAAAGCGACGGCAGAATCGATTGCATCGTCATCTGATACCCTGTCACCTACCATGAGTATCGTCCTGTTAGATTCAATAACTAACTGTGTAGCAGCTTCGATGCCAGCGGGATCTGGCGGAGTATCGCCATAAACTCTCTTAGATGGAACTATGTTCATATCTGCGATACCTTCCAAAGCATTGGAAGTGAAACCGACATATACAGGGCCTTTGGGATGCGTGTTGGCTTCGTTAAACGCACGACGCATCACACTAGGGATTTGATCTGGAGTGCTTAGTTCGACTGCCCATTTAGTGACCGGCCGTACCAGTTCAGCCAGATCAGTTTTCACCTCATTGATTTTCCGGACATCATAGTTGGCTGAGGTCACTACCATAGGAGTTCCTGTGTTATAGGCATCGAGAATCAATGCTATGCCATTGGCGAGACCACTATCTACATGCAGACTTACAAAAGAAGCTTTGCCAGTGGCACGTGCGTAGGCTTCGCCCATTCCCACTGCAACGCTTTCTTGCAAGGTCAAGATGTACTTAAATTCTGGGTAATCCCCTAACATGTCGATGATTGGACCCTCGCTAGTACCAGGGTTGCCGAATATGTATTCGACTCCTTCTGCTTTAAGCATTTCTAGTAAGGCCTGTTTGCCGGTCATTTGTGTAGTCATTATCTTCCCCTGTAAAAGTTAGTTAGTGGAGTGGCTAGTGGGTGCGCTGCGCGTAGATATTTCTTACTGTAGTTTCTAGTTCGTGATCAATAAAGTCTAGAGATGGATTTATTTCCATGCTCCAATGTAGCATATCGTTGGTTGGGTGAGAGAAAAGAAGAACATAGCTTTCGTATTCTGTGCCGTCATCATATGGCTTGATGCCAATTTGCTCGACCGTCACCTGTAGTTCAGGGTCCAATTGGGCCAAGAAGGTATCAACGCTTTGTTTTGCTAATTCGTACCAGTCTGTGGGAGTCATAAGTCCTCCTATCTCCTAGTGGTGTTAGGTACTGGGTCGGTCATGAACGGCGTAACTGTGGAGCTGCTAGCATGAGTAGTAACATTAACACAATGCCAATTGTTCCTACCACTACAAGTGTTCGCTCTATACCAATGCCCTGAGCAATAGCTCCGTTCATGACACTTCCTAGACTAAATCCTAGAATAGCCATCGACCTGAGGCCCATGACGCGACCCCGAAAAGATAGCTCGGTGCTACGTAGGAGAGTGGTTAAGATCATTACTTGAGAGGAAGCAAATCCTAGTCCGATACAGAATAGATTTAGTAGGCTGCCAATAAAGAAAGAGTTAAAACCAAGTATAATGATAAGGATGTGCCATACAATGACCGCTATTATCATGAGCCTCCCCGTCCTTTGCACACTGCCAAGACCTGCGAAAATGAGAGCTCCAGTGAGGGAGCCAATTCCGAATGCCAGCAATAAGATGCCAAGTCCTCCGGCGTCAAGTCCTAGAGATTCTCTAGCGAAAATTGAGACAAGGCTCGTGTGAACGGTCCACCCTGCGATGTTAATCAACACAGCTACGAATAGTGTAGCCCACAAGACTTGTTGGCTTTTTACGTAGATCAGCCCTTCTTTTATGGTTGTTAAGACTGAGTATGCTTGTGAAGATAGGTCGCGGCCAGAAGTTTTAATACCAAGTGCGCAGCCAGCACTTACGAGGTATAGAGCCATTATTAAGCAGTATGCACCTACTGGACCATATAATTTATACATAAAAACACCAATC
>CAZBMS010000135.1:0-1661 GCA_964493125.1 uncultured Dehalococcoidia bacterium
GCAGGTGCAGACATTTCTGGCATAGAAATAGAAATCGAAGGAGCAAGTGGATTTGGGAGCCTACTTGGACTGCTGATCAACTTTTTGCCGCTAATATTCTTTGGTGCAATAATACTTTTCATGATGAGGCAAGCACAAGGCAGCAACAATCAAACGTTAAGTTTTGGTAGAAGTAAAGCCAAAATGTTTGTCGGCAATAAAGTAAGTGTCACTTTCGCTGACGTTGCTGGCATAGAAGAAGCCAAGCAAGAACTACATGAGGTAGTTGAATTCTTGAGATATCCAGAACGATTCGCGGCACTTGGTGCAAAAATACCAAAGGGAGTTCTCCTTGTAGGCCCCCCAGGCACAGGTAAAACTCTTCTCGGACGGGCTGTGGCTGGAGAGGCTGGAGTACCATTTTTCAGTATAAGTGGCAGTGAATTTGTGGAAATGTTTGTAGGAGTAGGAGCTTCCCGTGTTCGGGACTTGTTCGACCAAGCCAAACGGAATTCCCCCTGTATCATTTTTATTGATGAAATAGATGCAGTTGGAAGGCATAGAGGAGCAGGACTCGGTGGTGGACATGACGAAAGAGAACAAACGCTAAACCAAATTCTGGTGGAAATGGATGGGTTCGACACTACTGTAAACATAATAATACTTGCTGCGATCAACCGCCCGGACATACTTGACCCGGCACTGCTTAGACCGGGAAGGTTCGATCGCAGAGTAATGGTAGATTCTCCAGATATCAACGGCAGAGACGCTATACTCAATGTACACGCCAAAGGGAAACCTCTTGCTTCAGAAGTAGATCTAACTACGGTTGCTCAACAGACCCCTGGATTCAGTGGAGCAGATTTAGCCAACTTGATAAACGAAGCAGCTATACTAACTGCCAGAAGAGGTGCAAAGGAGATTGGCCAAACTGAGTTTGCTGAAGCTATTGATCGTGTCATAGCCGGACCACAAAGGAAAAGTCGAGTGATCAGTGATAAAGAAAAGGAAATGACCGCATACCATGAAGCAGGACATGCTTTGGTGGCTCATCTCCTACCTAACGCCGACCCAGTACAGAAAATATCTATAATAGCCAGAGGTGCTATGGGCGGTTATACAAGATTGCTCCCGACTGAAGAGAGATACTTGATGAGAAAAGAACAGTTTACCGATATGCTGGCTACCGCACTTGGTGGTAGGGTTGCAGAAGAATTAACATTTGATGCCGTTACCACAGGAGCTAGTAACGATATTGAAAATGCTACTAATATCGCCAGACAAATGATAACCAGATATGGAATGAGTGAATCACTGGGACCTCGGACTTTCGGCAAAAAAGAAGACATGATATTCCTGGGCAGGGAAATATCCGAACAAAGGGATTATAGTGACAAGATCGCCGAGGAAATCGATGAGGAAGTCCATAAACTGATTCAGTCTGCATATGAACAAGCTACTGAAATCCTAAAATCCAATAAAAGCAAGCTAGCCCAGATAGCCAATTACTTGGTAGTCAACGAAACAGTTGAAGGAAAAGAATTAAATGAACTTTTCGAATCCGACCCTTCAAGTGCAGAGGTTTCTGAGGACACTATCTAAAGACGGCATCCTATGTTTCGTCTCCTCTGATTGGTCTAGATCTATAGTACAAGCCCCAGCGTTGCATCAACTCTGAAACA
>CAZBMS010000136.1:0-1645 GCA_964493125.1 uncultured Dehalococcoidia bacterium
GAACCCCAACACTAATCACCCCGTCAAACGCTTCGCTGCAGATATCGAATCTCTTCAAGGATCTTGCGATTCGCAGCGAAAAGATCAGCAACAAACGCCACTAGAACAGTTTGAAAACCTACACCGAGTAACACAGACATCAGAATCAATGACTGTATATGCCCAGAACCGTCGCCCGTTAGGTAATAGTAGAGAAAACGTAGTCCTATAACCGTACCGCTTAGGATGAATCCAAGACCGATCATTCCGAAGAAGTGAAACGGCCTATAAATCACATATATGCGAACAATCGTTATCAGGGACTGGCGAATGTAAGAAGGGATGCTCCTGAACAGACGTGATGGACGAGTAACTTTGTTCACACGTACTGGAACAGATGTAATCATCAACTTTCGATGTCCAGCCTGAATGATAGTTTCAAGAGTATAGGTATACTCATTAAACACCATTACTCTCTGCGCGGCATCGCGACTAAAAGCGCGGAATCCGCTCGTTGTGTCTGCAACTCTAGTGTGGCTCACCTGACGAACTACGGCGCTACCTAATCTCTGCAAAAACCGTTTTGTCGCCGAGAACTCTTTATGGTTAGTAATCGGCCGAGCCCCAACTACAATATCGGCTGTACTTTCCACTATTGGCGCAACCAGTTTAGGGATGTCCGCTGCAACATATTGATTATCCCCATCCGTATTTACGATCACGTCGGCTCCGACCCGGAGGGACTCATTGAGGCCTGTCATAAACGCACGTGCAAGCCCTTTCGTCCGCTTATGGCTGACGATGTGGTCAACACCATGACGCCGCGCAACTTTCACAGTAGCGTCTTTACTCCCGTCATCAATTACCAGCCACTCTACGACATCAAAACCAGGAACTTGCCTCGGCAGTGCGGCAAGTGTTTCCGGGAGCACCTCTTCTTCATTTAAGCAAGGAATCTGAATAACGAGCTTCATAGAAAGATACCTCAGGCCATATCTAAGCTATTACGGTGATATACGGCCCAAAGACAAACGGAAAGTAATCAGCTAAAAAAAATAAACTCATAGTCTCCCATATAACCAAACTCATCATAGAGCCATTTCCATTCCTCAGGATCGAGGAATGACTGGGCGGTGAGAGCCCAGCATTGAAGATTGAAGAGCTCAGCGTTATTGCGATAACTCTCGACCATCAAATACCCGTCTCGCCCAACTCTTTGTATCTCGGAAACCGCAACCTGCAGCTCCGGCAATCTAAGGTTGTGCAAACATCCCAATGAGATGACGAGATCGAAGGTGTCATCGGGGAACGGGAACTCATCCTGTGCACGGTGGATAAAGAGTGAGTCTCGAACTTCTGGTCTCGACTCAGCAATACCATGGGCTGAGATATCGAATCCTACGACTTTCAAATCCGGAATTAAGCATTTAAGTTCATGCAGCAAGAACGCTTTTCCACAACCCACATCTAAGACAGACGAGCTCTTAGAGAGTTCATACCTGTCAATAAGTGCTTGCGCTACTGGCGTCCACCGCCCAGGAATATAGCAATAGCCTCCATAGCCGAATCGGCGATCGCCATCCCAGTATTCGGATCCGTAGAACTGGGCGACCTCCATACACTCGACCTTCTGATCCAGCATTCGCGCAAGATAGTCTCGAGTCGT
>CAZBMS010000137.1:0-1603 GCA_964493125.1 uncultured Dehalococcoidia bacterium
GAGGCGGCACTCTTTTCGATAACAGATTTTATGGTTTGTTCTAGTTCTGCTGTTATAGGACCGCCAGGCGGTGTTACTGGGTGTATAGGGCCTGAGACCCCTAGGAGTGTACTCGATATGAATGGTGGGTCAGGGTCTTCCGAGGCGCTATTTGAGAATGGCTTGTAGTATGAGACCTTTTTGCCTTTTTCTCGAAGATATAAGCTAAGGGCCCCGATAATAGAGCTCTTCCCTGATCCCTGGATATTCCCGTCCACCTGGATAATGTTCATGTGTGCTGATTAAATCTTCTTTCAAGTATGATGTCTAACTACCAATATAACTAATCAGTTACGTCTTTCCAACCAGTATCCAGTGGGTCGAACCCGTTGGGAAACTTGGTGCTATCGTCGTATTTAGCCATGCTTAGATCTGATCTGTGTAGGCTTGCCTTGTCGAAATTGGCATTTCTCATGTCGGTCATTATCCACATGGAATCACGGATCATGGCCTGGGTGAAATTCGCTCCTTCAAGGACGGCCCTACTAAGGTCTGCGCCATTCATATTTGATGCTACAAAACTACCACCGGTTAGGTTGGCGTTTCTCATGTCCACTTCGATCATTGTTGACTGGCTAACGTCAGCTCCAGTCATATCCGCGTTCATGAAAGATGTTCTCATTGTCCGTGAGTGTCTCAATGTAGCGTTCAGTAAGGACGCGCCCCTAAAATCTGCCCAGTGAAGGTTTACATTGGTTAGGTTAGCATCGTTGCAGTTGGTGTCTGCAAGGGATGCTCTCGCTAGGTCGGATCCAGTTAAGTCAGCTCCTTCAAGGTTGGACTTTGCCAAGCTCGCGTTGGTAAGCTTGCTATCAACTAGGATTGCCCCCTTTAGGTTCGCTCCCCTAATATGGGCACCTACTAGGTTTGATCCCGACAAGTCAGCACCTTCTAGATTTAGGGCCGATTCAGGATTCTTTTCTTGCCACTCTGATATGGCGTCTGCACCGTTTTTCACTATCTCAACATGTTCAGCGTTAGCCACGATTTAACTCCAATCATTTGAACCTGAACGTACTTAAACATGTAGTAGTTTAGATTCAAATCTAATAACTATATTGGTCTCTAATACACCTAGTGTTTATGGTCAGAGTTCGCTAAGCGTTTGCAGTTGCCTCGTCGACCTCAAAAATTTTCTCCGCGATGACCATTTTAAGTTCATTAGCACGAGTTAGGTTCGGATATACTCCATCCTCGTCTTTACGGTCGAAAATCTTATCTCCATCTAGGTATACTTCTAGCCTGCCCGCGTCCGCTGGGGTAAGTTTTACTGCTATATCCCCGGGATCTTGGGATCTCCAGAATTCAGTTGCCAGCCACGTGGCAACGGCGTGGTACCCTCAAGGTACACAGTAGACTACTTCTACTTCTACTTTTCCAAATTGTGCTCCGGCCATGGTTCTCCTCCGCTAGGTATTCTCTTAGTCACGAAGTTTAATAGATTAAATAAACGAATTCAAGGAAAGTTATTGTAAAACAAAGAGGCCTCACTTATCTGAGTGAGGCCTCTTTGTTTTTCTTACCAATTAGCAGTTTATTAGCTTACTATTGCACTACCTTGTCC
>CAZBMS010000138.1:0-1523 GCA_964493125.1 uncultured Dehalococcoidia bacterium
TTGAAGCGGTCAGGGTTAGGCCCGGTATGTATATCGGTAGTACTGATCAGCGAGGGTTACATCACCTCGTATACGAAATCCTAGATAACGCTGTCGATGAAGGAATGGCCGGATTCTGCTCACGAGTAGATATTACGATTCACTCGGATGGGCTGGTTAAGGTATCGGATGATGGTAGGGGTATACCGATAGATGTTCATCCAACTACTGGCAAGTCAGGTTTAGAGACGGTCATGACTACTTTGCACGCCGGCGGTAAGTTCGGTGGAGGAGCATATAAGGTTACAGGAGGTTTGCATGGGGTAGGAGCTTCTGTTGTAAATGCGTTATCGGTAAATTTAACAGCAGAAGTCAAACGTGACGGCTTTATATATACTCAGGAATATTCGAAGGGTCTCCCCGTGGGGGATATGGTTAAAGGTAAGAAAACCAAGAAGCATGGGACAACCATAAGTTTCTATCCCGACCCTGGAATATTCCCTAATATAGAATACGATTTTGAGTTGTTGGCAGCTCACTTCAAAGAGATTGGTTATCTGAATAAGGGTTTGGAAATCTGTTTCCAAAGTCCTTGGCATGAATCCCAGAGAAAAGGCGACATTGAAAGGACTTATTTCTTTGACGGTGGAATTGCGAACCTTGTTCGGAATATTAATAGTAAGAGAACTGCCATACAGAAAGACCCGTTCTATTATGAAAAGGCCATCGACAATACGGATGTGGAAGTTGCTGTTCAGTACAATGATAGTTTTACTGAGACGGTGTTCTCTTTTGCCAACTGTATCAATACTCAAGAAGGCGGTAGTCATTTAACTGGATTCAGAGCAGCTCTTACGAGGGTCATTAATGACTACACACGTAAACAAGGTTTTATAAAAGAGGACCAGCCCAATCTTACCGGAGAAGATGTTCGGGAAGGACTGGCTGCAGTAGTGAGTGTCAAGTTAACTGATCCTCAGTTTGAAGGTCAAACCAAAACGAAACTCGGGAACGCGGAAATCCGTGGCATAGTAGAATCGGTAGTTAGTGAGGGGTTAAATAGGTATCTTGAAGAAAACCCGTTAGCTGGTAAGCAGATCGTTGAGAAATGTCTGACTTCCCAACGTGCTAGGGAAGCAGCCAAGCGTGCGCGAGAATTGGTGATTAGGAAAAATGCTTTAGACGGTACATCGCTCCCAGGTAAATTGGCTGATTGCTCTGAAAGAGACCCTGCTAAATCCGAATTGTATATAGTTGAGGGAGAGTCTGCAGGCGGCTCGGCTAAAATGGGGAGAGATAGGAGTTTCCAGGCTATTCTTCCTCTGAAAGGTAAAATTCTCAATGTGGAACGTGTGTTACAGCAGCCGGATAAAATTCTAGGACACGAAGAAATCAGGTCAGTTATAGCTGCTCTCGGAGCCGGTGAAGGCGAAGAGTTTGATCCGTCCAAGGTGAGGTACCATAAGATCATAATTATGACTGATGCGGACGTAGATGGGTCGCACATACGCACCCTTATTCTTACCTTCTTTTTTAGGATCAAA